>JAJYGU010000399.1 GCA_021784975.1 Planctomycetota bacterium | reverse complement strand
GAAGTCGGCCGGGAAGTGCGATTGGAACTGTTCAAGCGAGCCGGGCTGGTGAGGAAATCCCCATTGGGCAAACGGCATCGCGCCGGCGTCGAACCAGCAGTCGATCACCTCCGGCACCCGCCGCATTCGCGCCCCTTTGGCCTTCGACGAGTCGTAGGTCACCGCGTCGATATAGGGCTTATGGATTCGCAAGTCGTCAGGCAGCTTGGGATCGGCGGCCTTAGCTTTTTCCCAGACCTCCGTGCCCGTGACGCCCGGCTTACTCAACAGCTCCGCGTAGCTGCCCACGGCTTCCATGTAGCCGGTCTTCTCGCAGACCCAGATCGGCAGCGGCGTGCCCCAGTAGCGTTCCCGCGAGAGGGCCCAATCCACGTTCGTTTCCAGGAAATTGCCGAAGCGGCCGTCGCGGATGTGTTGGGGCAGCCAGTTGATGCGGTTGTTGTTGGCCAGCATCTTTTCCTTAAAGGCGGTGGTGCGGATGAACCAGCTCTTGCGCGGGTACTGGATGAGCGGGTCCTCCTCCGCCCGCCAACAGAACGGATAGTCGTGAATGTATTGCTCCTGGTGAAAGAGCACCTTTTCCGCCGCGCCGGGCACAACGGGTTGCTCTTTCAACTGGCGGATGATGTCGCGGTCGCAGTCCTTGACCCAGCGGCCCTGGTACTTGGGCGTCTCGGCGGTAAACGTGCCGTCGGGGGCCACCGAGCAGATCAAGTCGGGCCCCGCGCCGTCGACAAACCGCGCCCGCTCGGTTTGCAGCAGATCAAAATCTACCTCGCCGAACGCCGGGGCCTGATGCACGACACCGGTGCCCGTGTCGACGGTGACAAAATCGGCGGACACGACACGCCAAGCCAAGTGGTCAGAACCGCCGGTCTTCAACCGTCCCTCAGCGTCGCCGAAGCCGTGGCGATCGTAGTAAGACCGGAACGGCGGCAGGTAGCGCAAACCAACCAGTTCCGCGCCGGGCAGGGTTCGCTCGATAGTCAGTTTCTTGCCGGCTTTTTGCGACAAGGCCTCAACCAAGGCCGATGCAAGAATCAGCTTGCGTGTCTCTCCTTCGACCGCGACGACCGAGTATTCCAGGTCGCGCTTAACCGCTGCAAACTGATTGCTCGGCAGCGTCCAGGGCGTGGTGGTCCAAACCAACAGGTCAACGCCCGCATCCTGACCGCCCTCACCCTGGCCCTCTCCCAGAGGGAGAGGGGACGTGTCAATTTGCCCCCGACCCCGAACCTCGGATCCCTGATCCCTGATCCCTGATCCCTGATCCCTGACCCCTGACCTCTGACCCCTGACCAGCGGAAACCTCACAAACACGCTCGGGTCGGCGACCTCGCGGTAGCCTTGGCCGACCTCGCCGGAACTCAGGGCCGTGCCGCCTTGGGCCCACCACCAGACGATCTTGTGTCCCTGGTAGAGCAGGTCCCGGTCGAAGAGCGTCTTGAGCGCCCACCAGACGCTTTCGACGTAACTCTGATGAAACGTGACATAGGCCTCGTCGAGGTGGATCCAGAAGCCGAGCCGCTCGGTCAACTCCTCCCACTCGCGGGTATATCGAAAGACGCTCTCGACGCACTTCCGGTTGAACGGCTCGACGCCAAAGGCCTCGATCTCCTCCTTGGCGTGGATGCCGAGCTCCTTGCAGACCTCGACCTCAACCGGCAGACCGTGGGTATCCCAGCCCGCCTTGCGCTCGCAGAGGTATCCCCGCATCGTCTTGTAGCGGGGAAAGAGGTCCTTGATCGACCGGGTCAGGCAGTGGCCGGGGTGCGGCAGGCCGTTGGCCGTCGGCGGGCCCTCGTAGAAGACGAAGGTCGGGGCGTTGGTCCGGGCGGCCAGCGATTTTTCATAGATTCCGAGCCTTTTCCAGAGCTTGGCAACCTCTTCCTCGAGCTTCGGAAAGGAAACGGCACTTTCGACGGGTTGGAACATTGGGCGGCAACTGACTTTCAACGCTGAGCGGCCGGAAAACTAGTAGTAGACCGCAGCCGGGCGGGTTTTTCAACGGGGATGGGGGGGCTGTCCCAATTTTCGCAGTAGACTCTGCGATGTCGCAGCAGCAACCCCGCCGCGAAAACGGGACTGTCCCTCTAGGCCACCCCGCCCGCGTCAGCAATCGCGAAGACACGAAAGGGCGAAAACGCGAAAAACAACGACTGGTTGGGGGCCCCCAACTGGCAACACCTTATTGCTTTCGGCCTTTCGCTCTTTCGCGGTTTCGTAATTGTCCGGTCGGACACAAGAACCACCATTCCTTTCCCGTTGGCGCTATCTGGCCTGGACGCCATGCATTGTGTTAATCTCGCTGAAGATTTATCGGATTTTCCGCGACCACTTTTCCGGCCCCGATGCACTTATCTGTGGAGGCCGATGAGCGACCCATGACGCAAGGCGCACCATCTTGACCAGGTCGGACCGCCCGGACGCCGAATTGGTGGCCGCCGCTCGCCAGGGCGATGTCGGCAGTTTTGCCGAGCTTTATCATCGCTACTACGGGGCGGCGGTGGGCATCGCCTACTCCGCCCTGTCGGATCGGCACCTGCCCGAAGACGCCGCCCAAGAAGCCTTCGCGGTCGCCTGCCGGGATCTGGGCCGCCTGCGGCGCGACGACCGGTTCGTCCACTGGCTCAACGCCATTTGCCGCAAGGTCGCCAAGCGGCTGGTGAAGTGGAAATCGCGAAACGGACTGCCCGAGGATTATCCTTGGGCGGCAGCCGCGGCAGCCAACGACGGCCAAACCGAGTCGGCCGAGGAGCGGGCGGCGCTGGTGCGGCAAGCGGTGGGGCGACTGTCGGTTGGCGGCAGGGAAATTGTGGTGCTGCGTTACTTTAGCGACCTGACGCACGAGCAGATCGCCGCCGTGTTGGGCATTTCGCGCGACGCCGTGCACAGCCGGCTCTGCCGGGCAAGACGCAAGATGGCCGAATTCCTCAGCCGCAACGGCGTCGGAAGGAGAGAACCATGAGTCCTGCAAACAAATATCGAATTGAAGAAACCGAGCTTGAAGCGGTGCTGACCGGAACGTTCGGCCCGCCGCCGGCGTCTGATATCGAGGCCTGGCACAACCGGTACCCAGCCGCCATGGGGTGGCTCGATCCGGGCCGCTATCGCGCCGCGGCGATGCGGCGAAGACGTGAGCGTCGCATCCTCACCGTGGCTGCGGCCACGGCCGTGGCAGCTTGCGTTTGGCTGGGCATCGATTTCCCACGTTCTATTTTCCGCGGACACAGCGGCTCGGCTATTGCCGAAACGGTCGCTCAGATCCAAAGAGCAAAAACCATGACGTGGACGACCCACTTCTACGAACATGTCACTAGCAAGGATGGAAAGAGCACCTGGTTCGACACGGAGATCTGGGAACAGGCATTCAAAGCGCCGGGGTTCACTCGGCAGGTCAAATTTGACGACAAAGGTCGAGTGACACAAGTGGAGATCACGGATCAAATCCATGGACGTGGCTTGACATACTATCCACCACAAAAGAAGGCAACGCTGCGAGAGATAACACCCATGGCGAGTTACGGGCCACCGTTTGGCTGTGGCTATTACGCAAAGAGACTTGAGGCGCAAGACCTCCAATGGATCGCAAAGCGAAAGACACCAAGCGGGGATGTCAACATATTTCGCGATGCGTTTCGAGATCAAGACAACCAGCGCGATTGGAGCGTCGACTTCTGGATCGACGCCAAGACCAAGCAACTGGTTGCAGTCTACCAGCCCGGTGCCGATATCTACGATCCCGAGAACGATCCGGCACGCGGTGTGCCGGTGGGAAAGGGTCGTTCGACGTGGAACGTGATGGGCGGCGGTCACACCGACATTCGTTATGACGTGCCGCTGGACGATTCGCTTTTCAGTCTGCAACCGCCGGCAGGCTATACCGTGGAGCATCAAGTCGCCCCGCATTTGACGGAGCATGACACGCTCGAATACCTCAGAATCTTTGCTCAGTTCAACGACGGAACGTTCCCCGATAAGGCGTTTCCCCACGAGAACCTTGTCAAACTCAACGCAGCATTGAAGAAGCCGAGCCAGCAACTAAGCCCGATTGAGAAGAAGTATATTGACCTGTTTCAACACTATTTTGCGCGTAACATCATGCCACTTGGCTTCTTCCTTGGTCCTGACCTGGTCGAAAACAGTTTCCGCTACCTGGGCAAAGGCGTGAAGCTGGGCCAGAAGGATCGCATCGTCTGCTGGTACAAGCTCAAGGCCGCCAAGGACCCGAGCATGTATCGGGTGGTCTACGGCGACCTGAGCGTCAAGGACGTGCCGGCTAAGGACCTGCCGCTGCCGGTCGGTGGAAGGGATTAGGCACAGGGACTACAAGCCCCGCCATGCCTCGGGTCGCAGAGCCGATCGCCCACGGGCCAGCGCTTCGTCGATAGCGGCCAGCAGGCCGGGCGTGTCGCGGGAGAGCGTGCCCGCCAGCGGCAGGTAGTTCGAGGCGTGATTGGTGCGGAAAATGCAACGAGAGAGTCCGCGCGTATTGGCCAGCACCTCGCGTAACTCACGCAGCATGTCGGCCGGTTGGAGCAACACGAAGTCGCCCGTTCGACATTGCCGGAACAACCCGCTGCCAGGAATGAGCATCAAGGTCAAGAGCGAAAGACAGTCCGGGTCCATGGCGCTGACCACGCGGCCGGTTTCGGCGGCGTGCTCATGGGACAGCTCGGGTCCACCGAGGTCCAAGATCGCAATGACTGAGACCCGCATGCCAGCCCGTTTCGCCCTTCCCACGGCCTCGACCATCTCGGCGGCGGTAATCCCCTTGCATACACGGCGGAGGACCTCGTCGCTTCCGCTTTCCAGGCCCAGGTAAACGATCTCCAGCTTTCGCTGGCGAAGTGAGACCAGGTCCGCCTCGCTCTTGCGGAGAATATCACGCGCGTTGGCGTAGATCCCTACCCGCCGCAAGTGAGGGAAGCCGGAGGCCAACGCATCCAAGATGGCTAGAAGCCGCGGCGTGCTCAGCACCAACGCATTTCCGTCGGCCAGAAAGACGCGGCGGGTCTCGGGCATCCGCGATTGAGCCAGGCGAATA
>JAJYGU010000254.1 GCA_021784975.1 Planctomycetota bacterium | reverse complement strand
GCCCACCGGCTGGAAGGCGTAGAATGATTTGTCGCTGCCGGACGGGGTGACCTTGATGTTGATCAGATCGACGCCCTCACGCTCGGCCCAAGCCCATAAAGCGGCCGAGGGTTTATCCTCGGGAGACTGTTTGAGCAGGTTCGCGGGCGGCTTGGGATGCCGGCCGGTATCGAGGTCCAAGAAGCCGGCCGAGGGGCGCTCCCTGAAAGACCGCACGAACTGATCCAGAGTCGCGCCGGTCTCGGTCACGCCAGACCCGCGCGGAAATGCAAGTGGCGGCGGCTGGCTTCCGGCGGCGACGGTTCGTTCCCATCGCTGAAGCGTCTGCCGGATCAAATCGAGCTGGGCGTCGCCTTCGCTGTCGACGTATTCTTTCCAATGGCGCGACCACCAGTCCGCCCATCGTCGGGCAAGTTGCAGGAACTGCCCGCGCACGGCGCGTTGTTGACTGGGGCCTCCCTTCAAGGCGGCAAAATTGAGCTCTTCCCAACCGAACCTCTGGCCAGTCATCTTTTCGAGCGTGGACATGATCTCCCGCATAGGACGCCCGAAGGAGAAATAGGCGCCGCCAGGTGTAGTCCCGCCGCGACTGCCCCGGTAATCCGCGCTGTGCTCTCGCATAAATTGTGAGAGATCGGGATCGTCTCGGATCAACAGGCCGAAGTCGCTGCCCTCCGGTTGCGCGAGGCGGGGGATAGCGCGGATCATCGCTGGTATGGCACGCGGATCACCGATCCCGCGGAGCACGAAGCCGAGCGCCCGCAGCGTCTGGTTTCGCTCAGTGCGATCCAGCTCGGCGATCAGCGCGGGCACCGCCGCCTTGCCGATTTGAATCAACTCGCGGATGGCCGAGGCCCACAGCCGTTCGTTGTCGGCGATCTGGTAGACCCGGAGAACCTCCAAGGCGTTGTTGATGCGAGCTTGCTGGTTGAGCGCGGGGTTGCCCGGCGTCGGTTTCAGGAGCTTCGCCATGCGCTCTTCGCGCTGGGCGATCACGCGTTTCGCGGCGGCAAGCTTTTCTCGATCCGCCGGAGCGAATCGGCTGCGCCACGAGGTCACGCCGTTTGGCGGCCTGTGCCACATCCACCCCTCGGGCGGCTTCTGCCACCAGCCGCGCTCGAACTTGACATCGGTCGCCTCCCCGTGGGTGTTGACAACATAGGTTGCCCCCTCAATCACGTCCTCCACCCGCGTCCCCGCTGGAAAGGGTATAAAAAGGTCGTTGGGCTTCACCACGCCACGCTCAATTCGCGAGACCACCAGCTTGGCTTCGCTGACGCGATTGGGGACCGGCGACGCGGCCACCCATTCGGTGAGCTTGGTGGGCATCCAAACGTCGCCCACCAGCCGGCTATCTCCCACTACAAATCGCTCGATGCGCCACATCGGATTCTGAGCCGTGGGCGGATCGTCGTAGAACGAATCGCAATGGACGGGCAAGAATCCGCGTTCCGGGTCGAGCAGATACGTACGTTTTCCGCCCGGCTGTCTGGCCCAAGGCGGCTGCCATGGGAAGGAAAGTTGTACCAGCTTGCCGGCGAAGGGTGCTGTAATCTCAAACTTGTTTGCGTTCGCCAGGAGGTACGGGAATAGGTATTCCACATGCTGCCAATGGGTCGGCTCGGGAGAATGGTACAACCAGTGGACATAGGCGTTGTCGTCTAGAGGAAAGACCGGGTATTGAACCTGACCCTGAGGCGGGCGCTTGCCATCCATCGAACCATAGTAGTTTCGTGCCACGCCCTCCTCGGCGTTGCACCCATAGGAGCTATCGAAAGAGACGTTGGTGGACTGGGACTCTTCAACCCTGCCGACATCCTCCCGAAACGAGTTGCCGATCCGCCAGTGCCGATAGCGCTGGTGAGAAGGATGAATCGGCGGCCCACTCGGTTCTCCGGCCACATTCTCCCGACCGCACCTGAATTGGTCCACTTCGAAGAAAAGGTTTTGCAGGTGTTCCAGCCGCCGTTGAAACGCGCGAACCAGCACCGCGCGCTGCTCGGCCAGGGAGAGTCTGGCAAATTCGGCCGCCGGCATCGAGATCGGCTGGAGGGCTGGGGATTTGGCGGTAGGTTTCCGCGGTTCGGGGGTTACCCGCTTTGGCGAAAGATTAGTCGCATCCGCGCGCGTCGCCGTTTGCTGCGCATCCGCGCGCGTCGCCGTTTGCTGCACATCCGCGCGTACCGCGCCGTGCCACGCCAGCGGTAGCAGCACCGCCACGGCGATCGTGGCGGCCAATCCCAACGTGCCTAGCCCGCTCAGCCGCAGCCGTGGGCTTTCCTCCGCCCCCAGCAGTCGCAGCACGCGGCGTTTGAATTGCGAAGAATGGCTACCGGTTGCGCCCAGGGCGGCAGCTTCACTTCCGCGGCACCGTTGTGGGGCCAGAGAAAGCTCGGCCATCCGCACCAAGGCGTCGGCATAGGCGGTGCGGCTGCAATTTGAGCGAAGGACCAGGTCGTCGCAGGCGTCTTCCCGCTCGGCGGCGATCCGCCGGCTGAGCCACCATACGGCCGGATGGAAGAAGAGCATCGCCTCGACCAACCGCTGGAGCACGTTGACCAACGGATCCAGGCGGCGAATGTGGGCCAACTCGTGCAACAGGACCGCTTCGGTTTGCTGCAAGGTCAGACCCGAGGCGAGACTGGCGGGCAGCAAAATCATCGGCCGCACTACGCCCACCACGATCGGCACCGAAACCCGCTCGGCGCAGGCAACCATCGGAATGACCCGCAGACGCAAGCGGCGAGCGTGCTCGCGGACCATGGCGAAGATCGCGCCGCCGGTCAGCGGAGTGCAGCAGCGCCGCAGCCCCCGGCCCCCTTGCAAGCCCACCGAGACGCGAAGCAACATGACGGCCACGCCGCACAGGTAAAGGCCGCTGGCGTACGGTGAAACGCAGGTCAATAGCCACGCCAGGAACGCTGGCCAAAGAGGGACAGTCCCATTTTGGCGGCTTCCTGCCACAAAAACTGGGACAGTCCCTTTGGTTGCGGGCACGCTAACCGGCTGCCCGCCGGGCATCCGTTCGGCTTCGACAGCGGCTGGCTCCGGCATTGGGGTTATGGCTTGGGTTGGCGCCGCCGAGCCAGGTTCATCGATCTCCGTCGTTGCCGGCGGCATGGCCGGACGCGGCAACATCCAGAGGGTGGCCGGCAGGCAGGCTGCCATGAGCAGGAGAGCGGCCACACCGGTCCCATAGCGGGCGTTGGCCGGCCCGCGGCGCATCGCTCGGGCTGCAATCGCGTAAAGCACGGCAATCAGACAGCCCTGCCATAGGAAATGGAGCAACGCCCGCGTTAACTGCTGGCTGCCGCCGGTTCCGATCCACTCGAACGTCTCCGCGAGACTACTGGGGACCATTTTTGTGCTCCTTTGCCTTTTCGTCGATCAGCCGACGCAGTTCTTTGAGCTCGGAGGGGTTTAGCTCTGCGCAATCGAAGAGACTCAGCACGACCGCCTTGGCTGAACCGTCGAAGACCCGCTCAACCACGTCGCCCAGCATTCGCTGGGAGGCCTGTTGGCGGCTGATCCGCGGGGCGAAACGGCAGGCGTTGCCTTGCATCGAGCGGCGGAGGTATTTTTTGCGGACCATTACGTTCAACGTGGTGATGACCGAGGTGTGGGCCAGATCGCGGCCGGCTTCGGCCAAGGCCTCGCGGACCTCGCGGACCGCCAGCGGCCACCGCTGCCAGAGGATTTTGAGGATTTCCAGTTCCAGTTCGGTGGGGTGAGGCGATTTCGGGCGGGCCATTTTGCTGTTGCTCCGGTCGCCAAAGGGGACAGGCGCCGCCGCCGCGACCCGTCTTCGCCGCGCGACTTCGCAGCCGGCGGCGGAGCCCGTCCCCTCTTGGCACTTGCTCTGAGCAGAGTCCAATCTTTTAATTAACTAGAAGTATAACCGGGCGGAGAAATCCGTCAAGAGCGAAGTTCTATGAAACGAGGAGGTCGAAGGGGACAGTCCCATTTTCGCGGCCCGGATGCCGGCAACTGCCGGGTGAACTCTCTCCGCCGCAAAAATCGGGACCGTCCCCGCCTAGAGGAACTTCTGGTAGGCGGCCACCGCCAGGGTGTCGCAGCGCTCGTTCTCGACGTGGCCGCTGTGGCCGCGGACGTGGGTTACGCGGAGGCGGTGCCGCCCGAGCAACTGATCGAGTTGCCGCCAGAGGTCTTCGTTCTTGATGGCCTGCAATCGCCCGCCCTCGCGGCGGCGCCAGCCGTTGGCCTTCCACTTGGGCAGCCACTCGACAAGACCTTTGCCGACGTAGGTGCTGTCGGTGAACAACTCGATCGTGGTGGGGCGATTGAGGGCCTCCAGCCCGCGGATGACGGCGGTCATCTCCATGCGGTTGTTGGTGGTTTCCCGCTCGCCGCCGGAGCATTCTTTTTCTTTGCCGGACGGGACATGGCGCAGCACAAACGCCCAGCCGCCTGGACCGGGATTGCCGCTGCACGCCCCGTCGGCGAACAGGTGGACTTCGGCGGGAGGCAGCTCGGGCTTGTGCGGCGGACGAGAGGGCATCGGAGGGGTCAGGGGTCGGAGGTCAAGGGTCGGAGCGGAGGGATTAGGGATTGGGGATTAGGATGCCCTCTCGGTCCGTGTTTCATCCGTGTTCCATCCGTGGCTATTCTCGCTCGGATGATCAGGGCTTAGTTCTCGGCTGGCGTGGGCTCGCGGCCAAGGTCGAAGCGTTGCTTGCTGAACTCGGCCAGGCTTTCCACCAACGTCGAGTCCAACCGCGGCTGCTCTTCGAAGGTCCACGGCAGGCGGACGGTGAAGGTGCTCCCGCGACGCGGCCCATTGCTCGAGGCCGTCACGGTCCCCCCATGCAGGCCCATGAGGCGGTCGCGCGGATCGTGGAGCAGGAGCACGTCGGTCTCTCACTCATTGTGGCGGACGGAGCTGACGCATGTGGCGCGCAGAACCTGTTCTTTGCTGCGGAGATGGTGGGCACGCTGAGCCTTATCCTGCTGACCAGCAAGGAGTTCGCGGAGACGCGGCGGCTGTTGTCGCGCCAGCCGCACGCCAAGGAGACGACGTCGTTTTTCGTGAGCC
>JAJYGU010000222.1 GCA_021784975.1 Planctomycetota bacterium | reverse complement strand
GAGGATTTCGTGTTTGGCCACCACTCCGTCACGCCAGAGACGGAACATGTGGTCGTCGAGCAATTGCATCCCCAGTTTTTGGCCGGTCTGGATGGTCGAGGTGATGCGGTAGGTCTTGTTCTCGCGGATCAGGTTGGCCACGGCCGGCGTGACCACCAGCATCTCGTAAGCGGCCACGCGGCCGCCGCTGATCCGCGGCAACAGGGCCTGCGACAAGATGCCGATGATCGAGGTCGACAACTGGGTGCGAATTTGCTCCTGCTGATTGGCGGGGAAGGCGTCGATGATGCGGTTGACGGTGCCCTGGGCGCCGGTGGTGTGCAGGGTGCCGAAGACCACGTGGCCGGTTTCGGCGGCAGTGATGGCGGCCTCAATGGTTTCCAGATCGCGCATTTCACCGACCAGGATGACATCGGGATCCTGCCGCAACGCCCGCCGTATCGCCTCGGCGAAGCTGGGCACATCGACGCCCACCTCCCGCTGGGTAACGGTGGATCGCTTGTGGGTGTGATAGAACTCGATGGGATCCTCGATGGTGATGATGTGATAATCGAAGGTCTGGTTGATGTAGTCGATCATCGTGGCCAGGGTCGTGCTTTTTCCCGAGCCGGTAGGACCGGTCACCAGGAAGAGCCCGCGCGGACGTTTGCACAACTCGATGACCACCGGCGGGGTGCCCAGCTTCTTGAAGTCCATGAGGTCGTTGGGAATCAGACGCAAGGACATGGCCACGTGGCCTTTTTCCTTGAACACCGACACGCGGAAGCGGCCCTGGTCGCCGAAGGCGAAACCGAAGTCGGCCCCTCCGACCTCCTGCAACTCCTGCTGGCATCGCTCGGGGGTGATGCTCTTCATCAGCGCCACGGTATCTTCCGACTCGAGTTGTTTCGTCTCCAAGCGGAGCATGCGGCCGTGCAGACGAACTACCGGCGGCTGGCCGACCTCGATGTGAAGGTCACTAGCTCCGCGATTGATGACCGTTTGGAGCAGTTTGTCGATTAAGATAGTCGCCATTAGGCCCTCTCCCCGGTGGACTGAAGTTCAACCTCACCGAGATTCGCGCGAAAGTGCCCGGCCCGGAAACCATCTTTCTTGGATCGGCACTTTTTATGCTACATCTACCCGGTGATTATTAACACCTCGCGCCAAACCGCCAAGGGTCCACAATGTTGGCGCGTCATGGCGCGCAGAATCGTCGCAATCGCTCTATTCTGCCTCGGATCGCTTGGCGTTGCTTAATACCTCTTCGAGGGTGGTAACGCCCCGCAGGACTTTGTCGATTCCATCCCAGTACAGTGTCTTCATGCCCTCGCTGATGGCGGCCCGTCGGATTTCCTCGGTCGGCGCCCCATTGAAGGCCAATTCGCGGATCTTGGACGACATGAGCATGAGCTCGAAGATTCCCAACCGGCCGCGAAAGCCGTTTCCGTGGCAGTGGCCACAGCCCCGGCCCCTGAAGAAGGTGGCCCTAGCGGCCATGCCGCTGGTAATGCCGGCTGACTCGAGCATCGAGTCGGGGGGGGAATACGGCTGTTTGCACCTTTGACAGACGACCCGGACCAACCGCTGGGCCATGATGGCGACGACGCTACTGGAGACCAGGTAGGCTGGGACCCCCATATCGATGAGGCGTGTAACGGCCCCAGGCGCATCGTTCGTGTGTAGGGTGCTGAAAACCAAGTGTCCCGTCAGAGAGGCTTGAATGCCCATCTGTGCCGTCTCCAGATCACGCATTTCCCCGACCAGGATCACGTTCGGCGCCTGTCGCAGCATCGCCCGGATCACCCGGGCAAAGTCCAGGCCTATTTCATGCCGGATCTCCACCTGATTGATCCCCGGCAGATAATACTCCACCGGATCTTCAGCGGTGATAATCTTCCGATCGGGGGTGTTCAACTCGTTCAAAGCGGCGTAGAGCGAGGTCGTCTTCCCGGAGCCCGTCGGTCCGGTCACCAGAATGATCCCGTTGGGACGTTGAATGAGGGCTTGAATCTTCTTGAAATCCGTGTCGGAAAAGCCTAACTGCCGCAGTCCGACCTTGATGCTGTCCTTGTCCAGGATGCGCATCACCACCGATTGCCCGTGATTGGTGGGAATCACGCTGACCCGCAGGTCCAGGTCCTTTTCACCAACCGTCACTTTGATGCGCCCGTCCTGCGTCCTTCGCCGCTCGGCGATGTCGAGTCTGGACAGGATCTTGATCCGCGAAAGGAGGGCCCCTTGCAACCGCTTGGGGGCACTGTCGCGTTCGACCAGATTGCCGTCGATGCGATAGCGGATGCGGACACGGTCCTCGAACGGCTCGATGTGGATATCCGAAGCCCTCAACTGGACCGCCTCGCTGATGATCAAGTGCACCAGGCGCACGATCGGGGCACTGGTTTCGTCGACGTCCTCTTGCCGCGGCGCCGACTCGTCCACCGTCTCGGTGAAGTCGATGGCGGTGTCGGTAAGGTCTTGCAGCATCGAATCGGCGCTTTCGCCGACGGTCTGGCCGTAGTGGCGATTGATCGCCTCAAGGATGGCCTCGCGCGGGGCCAGAACGATCTCGATCTGCCGGTTGAGGATGAAACGGAGTTTGTCGAAGGTGTCATAGTCCATCGGGTCGCTGACCACCACGGTGAGCTTGCCGTCTGACTCGGCCAGGGGGATGGCGATGTTTTCGCGGGCCACTGACTCGGGCACCAGCTCGACGACGGCCGGCGGAATGACGACCTCGTTTAGATTGACGTAGTCCAGGCCGTGCTGCTCGGCCATGGCCCGCATGACGTCTTCCCCAGTCGCATACCCCAGGCGGGTGATGGCCTCGGGGAGCCTCTCGCCCGACTGCTGGGCCATCTGTTGGGCTTCGGCCAACTGGTCGGGACTGATGATCCCGCGCCGGATGAGGATCTCGGAATAGGTACTCTTGCGCTTGGCCATGAGCGGCTCCGAACCGGGCCTGAGGAGGCACTTTACGTAGCCTATCGGTGCTGAGCGGGCATGTCAACACAAAGCGGCATCCGGGCTGGTCCAAGGGGACAGTCCCATTTTTTGCGGCCGACCAACGCGACCCGCAAGCGGGTGTCCCCCCGTCGGTGCCCGCCACAAAAATCGGGACCGTCCCCGTCACTCGGGCACATACAGCAGCCGGCCGCAACTCCTGCAGAGCATGGGGGTGCCCATCATAATATGGCTGTATACGTTGAGCGTCACTTGCTGGTTGCAGCCGCTGCAGCACTGGTTTTCCACGGCGGCCAGGGCGTCTTCGCCCTTTTGTCGGACGATGCGGTGATAGACCTGTAAGATATCTTCCGGCAGCCCGGTTTCCTCCTGTTTGAGCTCCGCTTCCAGTCGGGCAATCTCGGTCTTGAGCGAGGGCGCCTGCCGGGCCACTTCGGCGCGGACCTCCTGGGTCCGCTGTTTGCCGGCCGCCAGCACCGCCTCGGCTTCGGCCACGTTCTTTTGAAAGGCGTCGATCTTATCGAGAGCCTCCAGCACCTCATCCGCCAGCACGCTGTTGGTCATTTCTTCGGCCGCAATCTGCTCCAGCAGCACCTGGTATTCGCGGTTGCTGGAGACGGTATTCAGCTTGCGGCGCAGGTCTTTCACCTTGTCTTCACGGGACTTCAACTGGAGCTGTTTCTGGTCGCTGGCCACCCGCATCGCCTTGGCCTCCGCGCGAGTCTGTTGCAGTGCATGCTCACAGTTCTGGACATTGGCCTCGGCGGCCTGAATCTGTTTGGGGCCGCGGGCGAGACGTTCTCGCAGGTCGGTCAATTGACGATGGATCCGGTGCAGAGTGCGGAGCACCGAGGTGTGGGCGTTGGGAGTGGTAGAGGACATGGGTTATCTCTTGGGTAAGGGCAAGAAAAGAAAAAAGCCGCCGGTTGGACGACCGGCGGCTTGACGGGGGGCGTCAACCCGCGGCGCGCTCGAAGAATCCTTCGAGCTGCCGGCTGCGGACCGGGTGCTGCAATTTCTTGACCGCCTTGGCCTCAATCTGGCGGACCCGCTCGCGGGTGACCCTGAAGATGCGTCCCACCTCTTCGAGGGTATAGGTGTAGCCATCGCCCAGGCCGTAGCGCAGGCGAATGATCTCGCGTTCCCGGTAAGTGAGCGTCTTGAGGAGGGCATCGATTTTTTCCCGAAGCAACTCATTACTGGCGGCCCGTTCCGGCCTAGGCAGCCGGCCGTCTTCGAGAAACTCTCCAAAACAACTATCTTCGCTCTCGCCGACCGGTCGGTCAAGGCTTACTGGATGCCGCCCCATGGCCAAGACTCGCTGGGTTTCGTCGAGTGAGAAGCCGGCGGCGGCCGCCATCTCCTCATGGGTGGGCTCGCGACCCATCTGTTGAACCAGGCGCTTCGAGGCGTTGCGCAGCTTGCTCAAGACGTCGATCATGTGGACCGGGACGCGGATGGTCCGGGCCTGATCGGCGATGGCTCGGGTGATGGCCTGGCGGATCCACCAGGTGGCATAAGTGGAAAACTTGTATCCGCGGCGATACTCGTACTTGTCCACCGCCCGCATCAGCCCGGTATTGCCCTCCTGGATCAGGTCGAGGAAGCTCAGGCCGCGATTGCGGTATTTTTTGGCGATGGAGACCACCAGCCGCAGATTGCCGCCGGCCAACTGCCGCTTCACCTGCTCGTAGTCGTCATGTTGGCGGCGCATGGTTTCGCAGCGTTTCCGCAGGCTTTTGGGCGTTTCCTGGGTGAGCAGCATCAGGTCGCGCAGCTCGCGGCGGAGGTTGGTGCGCTTGTCGCGGGTAGAGGGATTGTCGATCAGACATCGCAGACGCTGCCGGATCTGCTCCTGGCGGGCGAGCGTCTCCTCCATGTGCCGCATCATCAACTGCACGCGGCGGGTGCGCACGCTCAACTCCTCGATCAGGGTCAGCACTTTACGGCGGCGGCGGATGAACCGCTTCCGTGCCTCGAGTCGCTCTTGCGACGGCGTGCCGCGGCGCAACAGGAGCCGGAAGTCGTGCTGGTTCTGCTCGACCAGGTGCGTCAAGGTGGCCAGATTGTGCGGCATCCGGGCGCTGATTTGTTCCTTGGTGAGCCGCTCGGTCAGCGACACCTTGATGGTGCGGTCGAACGGCAGGCTGCCATTGTGCACCTTGATGAGCGTGCTGAGCGTTGCCCGCATGGCCAAGGCACAGCCGATCACCGTGCGGCGGAACCGCTTGCGGGTGATTTCGATCTTCTTGGCCAAGGCAATTTCCTCGGCGCGGGCCAACAGCGGAAGCTCGGCCATCTGGCTGAGATACATGCGAATCGGATCGCTGCTGAACTTGGCCAACTCGCCGGGCAAGGGCGGCGGCTCCGTCGAGGGACCGGGCACTTCTCCCTTGGACAGTTGCTCCGCCCGAAACGCCTCCTCGTCGCCCTGGTCCGTCGGATCGAAGAACCCCGCCTCGGGCGGACGATTGACCAGATCGATGCCTTCCTCTTCCAGGGCGATCAGCAGGTTGTCGAGCTTGTCGGGATTGACTTCCTCGTCGGGCAGATAGTCGTTGACCTCGTCATAGGTCAAATAGCCTTGAGATTTCCCCTTGGCGACCAGTTCTTGCATGTCCTTGTCAAAGAGGTCCACCTTGCTACTCCTTTCGCGCCCTCATGGCGCGCTGGGTGAAAAGGAATGCGATCGGCTTTCCGCGACGGCATTGCGGGCAAACGTCGCGGGAACCCGGCTCGCCCGGTTCAGGGCATCCTCACCCGTCCGTGGGCTGGGAAATACCCTGCCGGTTTCGTTCTTGACGGAGGACCGCCTGCAACAGTTCGGCCTGTTGGTTGGCGTCCAAGCCGCCTTCGCGCAGCGCCGCGAGTTGTGCGGGGCGCTGTCGCTCCACCTCCTTTCCGTTCCAAGTCTTGGCCAAGGCTTCCAGTAACGCTTCCAAGTCGGCTTCGTGGGCGGCCCGGCGCTTGGCTTGCCGACCCTCGTCGAGATCGACCAGCAGGTTTTTGAACTCCGGCTCGTCGAACTCCAACATCAGTCGGTCGAACGTGGGCCGCACGCCTTGCTGGCTCAACCGGCAACTAGTCTCAAAGATCCGCCGGCAGACACCGGCGGCAAGCCGTTCGGTAGGCAGCCGCTGGCGAATCAACGGCAGGCTTTCGGGATGGGCCACCAGCAGTTCCAGAAACTCCCGTTGCCAGGCATCCAGAGTGTCCGCCGGGCGTTCGGCCGGCTCGCCGGCTGGCGCCACCGCCGGCCGGGCCGTCGTTGCCCGAGTGGCGGCCTGGCGGCGCAACAAAGTCAGCCGCCGCCGCACTTCGGCTTCGGCGACGCGGAACCGGGCAGCCAGACGCTGCAAAATCTTTTCCTCGCGGAAGCGGTTGTCGCGGGTTGTGTCGTGACGCAGCCGCGGCGCCTTGGCCACGATCGACACCAAGTCCTCCAGGGCCTGGCTTGCCCCGTGCACGTCCCGCTCCAAGTCGAGGCCGCGGGTCTTGGCTGCAAAGGCGTGATCCAGCGCGTCGACGGCACGGTTCGCCAGCAGGTCGGCAAACGCCTCGCTGCCGTATTTGTGCAGGAAGTCGCACGGATCGAGGTCTTCGGGCAGGGTGAGGATCCGCAAATCGGCCTGCTGAGCGACGAACAACTCCAGCACCTCGTTGGCCCGCTTGGTGCCGGCCTCATCGCCGTCGAGCACCAAGACGATGCGATCGGCGTGAGCCTTCAATAATCGGATGTGCGACTCGCCCAAGGCCGTGCCCAATACGGCCACCGCGTTGGTGAACCCATATTGATGGGCCACGATCACGTCGGTATAGCCTTCCATCACCAAGGCGGTGCGGGTCTTTCGCAGGGCCTCGCGGGACAGGTCGAGGCCGTAGAGCAGCTTGCTCTTGCTGAACAGCGGTGTTTCCGGCGAATTGACGTACTTGGCGGGGCTAGCGGAGCCCAACTCGGGCAGCACGCGGCCGCCCAGGCCCACAGGCCGGCCTTGCGCGTTGCGGATCGAAAACAGCAGCCGGCCGCGGAAGCGATCGTAGGGGCTGCCGCCTTCGGCAGGCCGTGCTAGAATGCCAACCGTCTCCAGCAGCCGGGCGCGATGCCGGTGTCGCTCTGCGTCAACGCCGCTTTCCGCCTGGCGTACGATCCAATCGCGCTGCAAGGGTGAAAACCCCAGACCGAATTGCTCAATGCTCTCGGCAGTGATGCCGCGATGGGCCAAATATCGCCTGGCCGGCTCGGCCTCGGGCTGGTTCAACAGGCAGTCATGGTACTGCTTCTCGGCCCAAGCCATGGCTTGGAGCAAGGCGCGTTTGCTGCTCGGACCGCTGTCGGCAGCGGCCGCGGATTCGCCGGAAACGACTGGGGTGGCTGAGGGTTTGCGGGGTTGCTGGATCGTGATGCCCGCCCGCTCGGCCAGCATTTCGAGCGCTTCGCGGAACTCAACGCCCTCGATCTTCATCACGAAGCTGAAGACGTCGCCGCCGATATCGCACACCCAGCATTTGAACGACTGCCGTTCCGGGTTGACCTGGAGACTGGGCCGGGAGTCGTCGTGCCACGGGCAGAGGCCCACGTAATTGCGGCCCTGACGACGCAACTGGATATGGCTGCCGACCAGATCGACGATGTCGACCGCCTGCTTCACCCGCTCTTTGGTGTCGAACGAGCCGGACACCAGTCGCTCCTGCGTGGCCACTGCGGCGAAGTCCATTTCGCATCCTTTGCCACTGGTCGACAAATCCGTTTGCCGAGCCGCCCGTCCGCGCGCGCCCTGTCGATGACACCGGTCCCAGGCAGCGCGTGTGATTATAGCCCATTGCGAAAAACGGGTCAACCGCGCGGAAGTGCGGGTGCTAGCAAGCCCAACGCACCAGTTGCTACGGGCGGCTTTCACCGCATTTGGGCTCCGGCGTGCTGGATTTCGCTCTTTCGGCCGTTATGCGAAGATGTCCGCGACAGAGAGGGAGAGTTCTGGCAAGGTGTTGCCACCGACGGGCGTGTCGGAGACTGTCAAGACCACGGCCTCACCGTAGGTGCGATGGACGGTCACGGATCGCTTCTCGGGTTCGACAACCCAGACCGCCGAACCACCCGCCCGGAGCCAATCTTGCACCTTCGCTGCGATCTCGGCTGCTCGATCGGTTGGTGAAACCACCTCGACGGCCAAATCCGGCGCACCCCGCAAGAAACCTCTTACCCCTTGCGGCGGGATCCTCCCGGCGCGCACGAACGTACATCGGGTGCTCGAACAGTATCAGGATCATGACTGAGTTGGAAACCGGCTTCCGCCGCGCGTCAGTGAGTGCCCTGTCTCCTCACGCGGAGCGCGAGGAGGACGTGGCGACTCGTCGCAGCATTGGGTGGCCGGTGAACAGGTGGTAGCGGTCGCAGCCGAGGGCCTCGGTCAAACGCGGCAGCAACGCACCGCGAACCGCCGCCATTCTGACCGGCCCGCGGCGTTCAGCCGCCAGGCAGCTCATCCTAGCTTGGCCTGCCGAACCGGTCTCGACCAGGCGAAACAAGCCCATTGGGGGGCAGACATTGAGATAGGCCCCGTGGTGGCTCACCCAGTTGCGAACCGCCACCCCCATGCTGGCAAGCTGTCCGCTGCGGCCCCAGATGCCGTGCCGTCCTGGCAGCAGGTGTGCTTGGACGTTCAAGTCCTTCAAGGCACTGAGCAGCCCGGAGTGGAGCCGATCCAGAAACTCGCCCACCGAAAAGCCGTGCCATCGGAGGGGGACAATCGGATAAATTGCCAATTGGCCGGGGCAGTGGATCAGGCAGCCGCCGCCACGTTTGACCCAACGGACCTCGATCTGCCGGTTTCGCAGCAGCCCGCTCTGGGTGGCGATGTCGCCGGGCGAGCCGCCGCGCCCGACGGTAATGATGGTCGGGTGTTCGCAGAATAGAAGGACAATCCGGCCATCGTCCCGCCCGCCAACCTCGCCCACCAGTCGCTGTTGCAGCTCCTGGACCACGTCGAAGTCGATCCGATCCAACAAGAAGCTCTCGACGGCTGGCGATGGTGATTGACGGAAAAGGGACGACACGGCGATGGGTAACTTGAGTTCGGTTGGCAAAAACGGTACAAGGAAGGGGTATTATCACAAAACTCGCTGACAGCGGAAGGGCAATCCGACGGCCAAGACCCGCGCCAAGAAATCCGCCGAGGGTCGGTCCCACGAACGCGCGATCACGCAAAACCGCAAGGCCCTGCACAATTATCTTGTGCTCGACACGCTGGAATGCGGCATTGCCCTGGTCGGCAGCGAGGTGAAGAGCCTGCGCGAGGGACGGGTATCGTTGGATGAAGCGTATGCCCGAGTGAAGGAGGATGAGGTCTGGCTGATCGGTTGCGACATCGCCGAGTATATCGAGGCCAATCGCTTCAACCACGCGCCTCGTCGGCCGCGGAAGCTCTTGCTGCACCGCCGCGAGGTCAAACGGTTTGCCCACCGGGCCTACGAGAAGGGCCTGACGCTGGTGCCGCTGCAAATGTACTTCAAACGGGGATTGGCCAAGGTCTTGCTCGGCTTGTGTCGCGGCAAACAGCGGCATGACAAACGCGAGGCCATGAAGAAGGCCCAGGCCGATCGCGACATCCGCCGGCAGATGTTCCGCCGACGCTGACCGAATCGAGTGCAGGGGTCGAACCATCCCGGCGGGGTGAGCGTATATAACAAATGGCCCGTGGGCTGCCGGGCACGGATTGTTCCAACAGATGGAATCAGAATTCACAGGTTCCTCTCCTGTGCTAGACTTGCGGGTACGACTTTGACGCCTCGCCAACGGCAGCAGTTACCCCTTCCTCCGAGTGGTTAGTCTCGTCCGATGTTGCATCTCCGCGAATTGAAGAAGACATTCCGGCAGCCGGACGGCACGGAATTGCACGTGCTCGACATTGCCGATTATCACGTAGGGGCGGGCGAACAGGTGGTGATGGTGGGCGAAAGCGGCTGCGGGAAGACAACCCTGCTGCACGTAATTGCCGGCATCAGCCGGCCCGATTCCGGCAAAGTCCGCGTCGACGATTGGGAAATCACGTTGATGCCCGAGGCCGAATGCGATTGCTTCCGGGCCGAACGGATCGGCTACGTCTTTCAGACCTTCAATCTCCTGCCCGGCTTCACCGCCTTGGAAAACGTGTTGCTCTCGATGCGGTTCTCCCGTCGGCGTCTCGACAAACACCGGGCCAGGCAATTACTGACTCGCGTAGGGCTGAGCCATCGCATGACCCACCGCCCGACGATGCTTTCGGTGGGCGAGCAGCAGCGGGTGGCAGTGGCCCGGGCGCTGGCCAACAAGCCGAAGCTGCTGCTGGCCGACGAGCCGACGGCCAACGTCGATGCCGGCAACCAGCAACACATCCTTGACCTGATTCGCGAGACCTGCAAGGAAGAAAACGTGGCCTTAATCATGGTGACGCACTCACAGGAAGTGGCCAAGCAGTTCTCGCGGATCGATCGTCTGCAAGAATTCAATCGGGCGGCGGTACACCAATGAGTCTCTGGAAAATCGCGTGGCGGAGCATTCAGCAGCGGGCCTTCGTTTCGGGGCTGACCGCGCTGTCGATGGGCTTGGGCGTGGCCCTGGTGGTCTCGGTGCTGGTGGTTTACGGAGTGGTGGCGCAATCCTTTCACCGCGGCGGGGAAGGCTATGACTTGATCATAGGGGCCAAGGGCGGCAAGGAGCAACTCGTCCTCAATACGGTGTTCTATCTGAGCGAGCCGGTCGGCAATATCCCCTACAGCCTGTACGAGGACTTGACGGACGGGAAGTTGGCTCCTTACGTGGACTTGGCTATTCCCGTGTGCATGGGGCACAGCTACCAGGGCTTCCGCGTGGTCGGTACCGTGCCCGAGATGTTCACCGAGCTGAAGTACCGCGGCGACCAATCGTACGAGTTCGGCCAGACGGCCGACGGCCGTCCCGGCGGGGGCAAGGGGGAGAACTTCAAATCCGAAAATCCCTTTGACGCCGTGATGGGATCGACCGCCGCGGTTCGCACGCACCTCCAAGTGGGCGAAGAGTTTCAGGCCGTCCACGGCTCGGGCGAGGGCGGGCACGTGCACCAGCAGCGCTTCCACGTGGTCGGAGTCCTTGCCCCCACCGGCACGCCGGTCGATCGGGCCATCTTCGTAAACATGAAGGGCTTCTTCGAGATTCACGGCATGGAAGGGACCGCCGCCCACAAGGAGCACGCCGGAGCACACGAGGGGCACGGCGTGCACGACGAGCACGACGAGGAAGCCAAGCAAATCACCGCGATCTTGGTGTGCTGCAAGCAGCCTAACCCGTCCCGCTTCGCCGACGTGGTTGCTGGGGTGATCAACAAAGGCCCGACCGCTCAGGCGGTGCAACCCATCCGGGTGATCGCCGACCTGTTTGAGGGCATCGTGGGCAAGCTGGAATGGGTCCTGTTGGGCATGGCGGTGCTCACCGTGATCGTAGCCGGCATCAGCATCATGGTAAGCATCTACAACTCGATGAGCGACCGCCGGCACGAGATTGCGGTCATGCGGGCCTTGGGCGCCCGGCGGGTCACGGTCATGGTGATTATTCTGCTGGAATCGATCCTGCTTTCGTTGCTCGGCGGCGGCTTGGGATTGCTGTTGGGCCACGGCATGATCGGCGCGTGCTCCTCCGTGATCGTCAACTGGACGGGAGTGGACATCGGGTTGCTGCAGTTTCAGAAAATCGAATTGTTCTTGGTTCCCGGCCTTCTGCTGCTGGCCTCGGCGGTCGGCTACCTGCCGGCCCTGGCGGCCTACCGCACCGATGTGGCCCAGTCGTTGACCAACACACCGTGAAACAAGGATGAAGGCGGAGGGCGGAAGACGGAAGGATGATAACCCTGTCCGCTCCGACCTCCGCCCTACCTACAACCTTCCGCCTTCCGCCCTCCGAACTCCGCCCTAGCACAACATGGTTTCTGAACCTCCTGCCGACGACGATCTTGCCGTTGCCTCGACGACGCGGTACCGCGCCCTGAGCCCGGCGGCGGTGGTCAGCTTGGTGTTGGGCATCTTGTCGTTCTTGACCATGTTCTGGTGGCCATTGGCGATCATTCCGATCGCGGCCATGGCCCTCGGTTGGCACGCCCACCGCCGCATCCAGGCGGCTCCCGAAGAATGGACCGGGCTGAAGCTTGCCCAGTGGGGCATCGGCTTGGCGCTGGCCTTATGGATCATCGGTTACAGTTGGCTGCTGGCCGGCATGCGGGAAATCCCGTTCGGCTACGAGTTGATCAGTTATGAGAGACTGCAACCCGACCCGAACAAACCCATGGAGCCCATTCCCGAGTCGGCCAGCCTGATGAACGATAAGAAGGTGTATATCAAGGGCTACATGAAGCCCTCCCGTCGGCAGACGGGCATTAAAGATTTCATCATGTGCCCCACTGCCGGCCAGTGCCCCTTCTGCAATCCCGAGCCCAAGCCAACCGAGATGATCCACGTCACTTTGCAAGGCGGCGCGACCACTGCCTACACCAACCATGAGATCGGGGTTGCCGGGCGGCTGCACGTGGACCCCAGCGACCCCGGCGGGTTGCCCTATAGTCTGGACGCCGACTACATTCACTAGCGCCTCGTCATCCTAAGCGAAGCGAACAATCTGCGGCGCGGCAAGCCAGATCCTTCGCTGCGCTCAGGATGACGCTCGTGTGCTAGAACGCCCGCCACCCCAGCGGCCGCTAGCCGCGCCAGGGCCGTTTCCGGCCGCGGGCCTTCTCCAGGCCCTCGATGGCCAGTTTCACGTCGCTTTCCACCTGGAAGTCGAACATGCCGGCTAAGACGAAGTCCGCCCCGCTGCGGAAGGCGTGAGGAAACGCCCAGCGCGGCGGAATGGCCCCGGCAGCCATGACTTTGAAGGCCACCCAGGGTTTGGTGACGGTTTCCATGAAGGCCGCCGTCTCCTCGGGATTGTTGCACCACATGTTGTCGTTGTTGGCGTCGTGGTCCTCGGCATGTCCCTGCATCCAGTCGTACTCGATCCGCCGGCGCTTGGGAGTGGCCGACCAATAGCGGTCGCTGTGAAAGGTCTTTACATAGAAGTCGACGTTCAGCTTGTGTTTTTCGCAAGCCATAGGCATGTTCAGCGAGTGGCCGCCGACCCCCGCCGGCAGGCCCTCGGCCTTGATCAGGTCGAGCATCTGCCCGATCACTTCGATTTTGCCGCCGTCCCGCATAAACCCGTCGGTGACCCCGCCGTGGGAATAGAGCATGGTGGCCCCCTCATCGACGCGCCGCCTGATGCGGTCCTGCATCTCGCGCTTGTCGGCCATAAACGGGATGCAGGCCATGGTTTGAATCTTGCTGGCGCGATGGCGATTGTACTTCAACACCGCGCCCCAGGCCCGAGGATCGATCTGGATCGTATTGATGCCGCACGCTTGGGCAAGCTCCAGCGTCTCGAACACCTTGGCCTCGGTGTTGTAGGAGGTGAAGAGCTTCGAGGCGTACATCAAGTCGCGGCTGTGGGCCCAACCGCCGATCAGATTGCCGCCGATAATGAGCCGGCTGACCGCTACCTTACCGATCCTGCCGCAGGGCAGGCTGCCGGGGGGAATGTTCGTCTTGGGCTTTGCCGTGGAAGCGGGTTGCGCGTCGCCGCTGGCGGTGGCAGCCAAGAGGGTCTGCTCTTCGATGCTGCTTAGCGCCGCGCCGGCGCCAGCGGCCCCCAGAATGCCCCGGGCCAAAAAACATCGTCGATCGGTGGTCTCGCGCATGACAGGTCTCCTCGTCTGGCTGGAAGGCTGGGTTCCGCCATTGTAGTCCCCCGCTATTGGAATCGCAACTTCGTGTGACTTCTCTTTCCGCCTTGCCTGGTTTCCGTTACACTGGGAGGAAGTCATCGGTAGATGGTCGCACCGGGGCGTATTTTCGGCGTTGAAGTGGGTGTTACGGTGATGGCTGAATATATCGCTCGCCACGGCCTGACTCGTTTGTTGGGGGTCTTCGCAGCCGCCGGAGGGCGGCAGTTTCGACGCGGGACCCGAGTGATCGTCCGCACGGAGCGCGGGCTCGAAGTCGGCCAGATCCTTTGTGCGGCCTCCCAGGATACGGTGGCCCACCTGAAAGACCCCGGCACCGGTCAAATCCTCCGCGAGATGACACCGGAGGACGGCAACGAGGCGATCCGCATTCAAGCCCAGGCCCAGCAGGAGATCGAGGTCTGCCAGCGGCACGTGGACCGGCTGGGGCTGAAGATGCAGTTGGTGGAGGTCGAGCACCTCTTCGGCGGCGAGCGGATCGTCGTCTATTACCTGGCGGAAAACCGCGTCGATTTCAGGGAATTGGTAAGGGCCTTGGCGGGTGAGTTCCAAACCCGCATCGAAATGCGGCAGATCGGCGTCCGCGACGAGGCCAAACTGCTGGCCGACTACGGCGACTGTGGCTGCGCGGTTTGCTGCAACACCCACTTGGTGCAAATGCCGCCAGTCTCCATGCGGATGGCCAAACTGCAGAAAGCGACCCTCGACCCGACCAAGATTTCGGGGCGTTGCGGGCGATTGAAGTGTTGCCTGCGCTACGAATTCGAAACCTACGAGCGGTCGCAGCACCAGCCTCAGGGGGAGGCCGCCGCGGCCGCCTCACCGTCGCCGGCAGTCAGCGAGCCCGCGCCGGCCGCCGCGGGTGGTGTACCCGCCGCCTCTGCCGAACCAGACCGGCCGGGATCCGCACCGCAACCCTAGCCCAACACCGCAGGCGCCCAGACGCAGATGCTCGATCCCTCACACCCGATTGCCCAGTTGCTCGATGCCGATCGGCGGTACCCCTTCGAGGCCTACGTGTTCATCTTCGAGGCCCTGCATTATGCGCAAAACGTGCTGAACATGGGGGCCGAACACCCGTCCGAGGCTCCTTTCGACCCGGAAGCGAGAAAAGAAGAGGAGCCCAATCTCGAAATACGTGATTTCCGCGAGACCGAGCGAAACGAGACCGAACGGCATGTGACCGGTCAGGAACTGTGCGAGGCCATCCGCCGCTACGCTTTGGAGCAGTACGGCTATATGGCCAAGACGGTATTGAACAACTGGGGTATCCACCACACCGCTGATTTCGGTCAAATCGTGTTCAATCTGATCCGCGTCGGCCAAATGCGCAAAACGCCCACCGACACGGTGGTCGACTTCGAGAACGTCTACGACTTCGACACCGCCTTCCGGCAAGGATTCAAGATTTCCCCGCCATGAACGCCCGCCACGGACCTTCCGCCGGGGGCGGGCGTCCAAACCGCTGGTTTCTCGAGGCGGCCATCCTTCTGGAGGCCGCCTGGATCGCACTGCTGACGATCCTCGTAATGCTGCGATGACACTCCCGCTCTTGTTGGCGCTCCTGGCAACCGCATTGCCTGGGCAGGGCGAGCCGCCCTCCCCGCCGGCCGACTGCCGACTGAACGACGTCTGGTTCCTCAATGCCCGGCAGGGTTGGGCGGTAGGCGACCGCGGCGCTATCTTACATACCGACGATGGCGGGCAGCATTGGCGATGGCAAGCGTCGGGCGTGTCATGCCGCCTACGCACGGTGTGCTTCCTCAACAACAAACTCGGTTGGGCGGCGGGTGGATTTTCGCAGCCCTATGCGCACACCAGCGTCGGCGTCGTCTTAGTGACTCGCGACGGCGGGCACACCTGGACCAAGTCTGCCAAGCTCCTCTTGCCGGCGGTGCGGCGGCTTGGCTTTTTCGACCCGCAGCACGGCTGGGCAGTAACCTATTCGTCGGCGATGTATCCCTCGGGTGTCTTTGTCAGCAACAATGCCGGACGCACCTGGCAGCCCGTGATGGGCGGCCGGTCGCCCGGCTGGCAAACCGGCGACTTTGCTGATGCAAGCGCGGGTGCAGTGGTGGGCCGCGATGGTTGGCAGGGCATCGTTCGTGGCGGTGAGATCGACGCCTTGCAGGCCGAAGGGCTGGGGTTGCGGACCGGCCTGCAACTCCGGCTGATCGACCCGCGCCACGGCTGGTTGGTCGGGCAGGGGGGGATGGCACGGACCACGGCGGACGGCGGCTTGACGTGGAGGCCGCCTCAGGCCGCCCTGCCCGGCTCCGCCGGCATGTTCGATTTTACCGCCCTGGCGGTTCGCGGACCGAAATGTTGGCTTGCCGGCTCGCCGGGCAGCCGCGTATTTTATACCGGCGACGGCGGTCGAAGCTGGTCGGCTTTCGCCAGTGGAAACTTCGCGCCGCTTCGGGCCATCACCTTCGCCGATGACCAGCACGGCTGGGCCGTGGGCGACCTGGGCACCATCTTGGCGAGCAGCGACGGGGGCCGGAATTGGCAGTGCCAATGCTCGGGGGGCGCTCGTGCGGCCGTCTTGGGGCTTTTCGGCGATCCGGTAGAAGTGCCGTGGGAACTGTTCGCACGACTGGGCGGCGAGGAAGCATATCTCTCCGCCCTAGAAGTCCTCGGTCGTCGCGACCTCGAAGCCCATCCGCGCCAAGACGTGCCCTTGCCCGATCGTCTTCAGGAAGCGATGGTTGGCGTCGGGGGAGCAAGCGCCGGCAGGGCCTGGCAATTTCCCTTGCGGCAGACTGGACTGCGACTCGGCGCAGGGCAAATCCTTAGCACTTGGGACCGTGTCCACGCGGGCCATGGGCTGGAGTCGCTGGAAAGTCACCTGATCGGACTGATTTGCACCTGGCGGCCCGAGGTGATCGTCACCGTGGCGGACGATGCCCGTCGCCCCGAGGACGAGCCCCTGGATTCATTACTTCGCCAGGCGCTCACCCGCGCCGCCGCCAAGGCAGCCGGTGGCCATGCCTGGCCCCCGGGTTTCCGTGAAGCCGGGTTGATGCCATGGCAAGTCAAGCGCGTCTACGGAGTGTTGGCACCGGAGTCGCGGGGGGCCATCGAGTTGCCCACCACCCAATTGGCGCCGCGCTTGGGAGGCACGCTGGCCGACGCGGCCGCCGGATCGCGGGGTCTCGTGCAAGACCAGCCGGCGGTCGCTCCGGCATGCTGGGCATTTCGACTGCTGACCGGCGAGGCGGGTGGGGAGCAGAGCCGCCGCGATCTGCTGGCCGGTATTCCGCTGCCACGCGGCGGCGAGGCCCGCCGGCCGGCGTCGCCCGGATCGTCCGAAGTGTTCCGCGCTGGAGCGCGGCTGGTGCAAAAACGAGGGTATATTCAGGCAATCCTCGAACGGTCGCAACGGATGGGCTGGTCGGCCGAGCAATTGCTGGCACAAACCAACCAGTTGACTCGGGAGTTGGACGACGCCAGTGCCGGTCGGATCGTCTATCAACTGGGGGATCGTTATCGGTGCACTGGCCGCTGGGCGTTGGCCGCCGAGACCTTTCAGGCCATGGTCGATCGCTATCCCGACCACGCCCTGACGCCCCAAGCCTTGCTCTGGCTGGTGCAATTCTACGCCAGTGAAGAGGCCGCCTGGCGAGTGGAACCCGATCCTTCCCGGCGCCAGTCACGCTACCAACGGGCGTTGACGTTGGCCAAGCAATTGGAGCGGTTGCAACCCGAATGGTTTGCCGAGCCACGGCTGCAGTTCCCGCTGGCCGTGGCCTTCCGCAATCTCAACCGGCCCCGCCAGGCCGAAAACTGCTACTTATTGGAGGCCCGCAACGGCCAACGCGATGCGTGGGGGATGTGCGCCGAGGGTGAATTGCGGCGGGCCGGTTCCAAGGCCGCATGGCTGAAACCCGCGCTCCTCTGCGTGCGGACGCAGTCGAGGCCGCATCTCGACGGCCGGCTCGAGGATGCAGTGTGGAAACGGGCCAAGCGGGTCGCGCTTGAGAGCCCGCAACACGATGACGGCCAATGGCCTGCCGAGGTCATGCTCGCCTACGACGCCGAGTTTCTTTACTTTGCCGGCCGCTGCGTACGGGCCGGCGGGCCCAGCCCGGAAACTCTGCCGGCCGGCGGGCCTCGCCCGCGCGATGCCGATCTTTCCGCTCACGATCGCGTCGAACTGCTGCTGGATCTTGATCGCGACCGGACCACCTTTGCCCAGTTGACCATTGATGATCGCGGTTGGACCAACGACCGCTGGTGGGACGACGCCACTTGGAATCCCACTTGGTACGTGGCTGCCACACAGACCAAGGAGGCTTGGACGTTCGAAGCCGCCATCCCCTTTCAACAGCTTGCCGGGCGGCCACCAAGGCCAGGCGACCGGTGGGCCGTCGGCGTGCAGCGCATCCTGCCCGGCACCGGCTTCCAATCGTGGAGCAGTCCGGCGGCGGTGGCGCCGCTACCCGAAGGATTTGGATACTTGATTTTCGAGTAAGCTGATGGCGAACGTTGAGGGGGGATCGCACCTGCTTGCACGGGCCTGCGAGAGAAATTAGAATCGCCAATAGCGGCCTACCGCCTGTCCAACCCTTCCAAGCAAGTACCTGGCGATGAATCTCGAAGGACTTAACGAGCGATTGCCTCAACGGCGATCGCGATCCTGCCCCCCGATCTTGCGAGCCGCTCCGCGTAGCGGGTGGCTGCTGCTGGGCCTGCTGCTCAGCGCTAGCGGGGGCTGTGGAACGGGGGCCTATGAGGCCCGCTTGGATGCCCGCTCGAAGAACTTGGCGGAGGAGGCCCGGCAGAAGGCGGAAGCCGAGCAACAGAGGGCCCAGTTGGAGGAGAAGTTCAAAGACATGAGCCCGCCGAGAAGCCTGCCCGGCCTCCCGGTCACCTTCTGCGTGCCTACCAAGCTTGACAATCTCAAGAACATGGACCTCAAGAACCCGACGCCGCTATGCGAGAACGGCAAGGCGGCCAACGGCAGCGCCGTGGACCAGCGGCGGGCCCTGCCCGGCGTCGATTTGCCGGTACCGATCAACATCACTTACGAAGCCCTGCCCCGACTCCAAGATCAAGCAGTCTCCTTCTATTGTTACGTGGGCGCCGCCGAAATGCCCAAAGGCAAGAGCCTTTCCGACATGGCTCGCGACGTGCACGACATCTTGGCTAAGCACGGGTCTCCTTCGGAAGTCCGCGACTTGCCCGTCGAAACCCGGACCAGTGAACAGCGGCAGTGGAAAATGATTCGTTGCGAATTCGAGCAGGCTTTCTTTTGCCCGGAGGTCGAAAAGAAGACTTTGCCGGCGGACCTCAAGCACAGACGCCTAAAACCGGTGGTCCAGATGGTGGTGGACGAGAGCAAGGCGACCTACAAGAACCTGCCCGGCGTGCTGGAAGTCTTCCTCGGCGAAGACAAAGGCTACCTGATCATGATTGCGGCCCGCATGCCCACCGCGCTGGAGACCTTTGCCGGCGGCCCGACGCTGATGGAGTCTGTCGCCAAATTGATGGGCGGGACCGTCGTCGTCAATCCACCGACTGCGGCTTCCGCCGCCTCGTCACCCAGACCAGGGCCAGGAAATCATAAACGCCGTGGACAATAATCGGCGCTAACAGATTGCCAGATAGCAGCCAAATCCAGCCCAAGTACAGCCCGATCAGCCCGGCCATCACTGCGTAGGATGGGGTGATAAAATGCAGTAGGCCAAACAAGGCGGCGGCCACGAACAATCCCAGGTAGACGCCTGGCGCTCCGCCGATCTTGTCGGCCACCGCCGCCTGCACGACCCCGCGGAACAGCACCTCCTCGCCCAACCCGGCCAAGGCCGAAATCACCGCCAGCTCGGCCAGCGAACAACCCTCGAACAACGGCACTAGCAGCTCGTCCACGATCCGCGCGATTCTCCTGAAGGGCCGCAGGGGGCATTTCAAACACAGCCAGAAGAGGCCCAAGGGCGGCAAAGTGCCAGCCAGCCCTAGTAGCATCCCCGTCGAATTAATGGAAAGCGTCGTCAGGGCGGATCGCCCCAGCCAGCGGCCCAAACCGATCGCGATCAGTACGAGGCTCCCCTCGAAGATCGCCGCCGTCAAGGGAAAAGGCTTCGGCGGCGAAGGACTACTGACCATCATCCCGATCCTTGACGCCCCATTTCCCGGCTGATAGACTTTCACGTTTCGTCTTCCGGCCGTGGCGTCGGCGAGGTCTGCATTGGTGATTGTGGCAGTTTGCGCGGTCCGAGAGAAGACGCCGCAGAAACAATACGCTTTTTTGTGACAATCCACAAAGGAAGTCTGACATGACCACGAAGTACGTCTATTATTTCGGCCCCCAGGGTACTGAGGGCGATGCGGCGATGAAAAATGAACTGGGCGGCAAAGGCGCGAACCTGGCCGAGATGGCGAAACTGGGCCTGCCCGTACCCGCCGGCTTTACCATCAATACCGAGTTCTGTACGGTCTATTTTGCCCAAGGGCGGCAATTCCCAGAATCGTTAAGATCCGAGGTCGCCGAAGCCCTGCGGAGGACCGAGGAGGTGATGGGCATGACCTTCGGCGATCCGGAACAGCCCTTGCTGGTAAGCTGCCGTAGTGGCGCACGGCAGTCTATGCCCGGCATGATGGAAACCGTGCTCAATGTCGGCTTGTGCAGCAAGACGATCCCCGGCCTGATCAAGAAGTCGAACAATGAGCGGTTCGTCTACGACGCCTACCGCCGGCTGATCATGATGTACTCCGACGTGGTCATGGAGAAGGCCGAAGACATCGAGCCGGCCGAGGGCAAGGGCATCCGTGTGCAACTCGAACACCTCATGCTGCGAGCCAAGAAGAACAAGGCCAAAGCCCTCGGCAAGCCACCCCAAGAAATCTCGGACACCGATCTGTCGGCCGCCGACTTGAAGAAACTGTGCGAGCAATTCAAAAAGAAAGTCAACGAGGTGCTCGGCCGCGAGTTTCCCGACGACCCGCAAGAACAGCTTTGGGGCGCGATCGGGGCCGTGTTCAAGAGTTGGGAAGGTCGCCGGGCAGTGGCCTACCGTAAGATCGAGGGCATTCCCGGTCAGTGGGGAACCGCCTGTAACGTGCAAAGCATGGTGTTCGGCAATCTGGGCGACACCTCGGCCACCGGCGTGGCCTTCTCGCGCAATCCGGCCACGGGCGAGAACAAGTTCTATGGCGAATGGCTGGTCAACGCCCAAGGTGAAGATGTGGTGGCCGGCATCCGTACGCCCAAGCCGTTGAACGAAGAGACCAAGAATCCCCAGAACCAGCACCTGCCTTCGCTCCAAACCGAGTGGCCCGAACTATATCGGCAACTTGACGATATCCGCAACACGCTGGAAAAACACTACCACGACATGCAGGATATCGAGTTTACCATTCAGGAGGGCAAGCTCTACATGCTCCAGTGCCGCAACGGCAAGCGGACCGGCACCGCCGCCTTGAATATGGCCATGGACATGCTGCAAGAAGGCCTGATCGACGAGAAGACCGTGGTCATGCGCGTGCAGCCCGCCCAGCTCGACGAACTCCTCCACCCGATCATCGACCCGGCCGCCGAGAAGAACACCGAGCCATTTCTGACCGGCCTGCCTGCCGGGCCGGGCGGGGCCCGCGGCAAGATCGTGTTTACCTCGGTCGACGCCGTCGAGGCGGCCAAGAAGGGCGAGGAGGTAATTCTCGTCCGCGAAGAGACCAACCCGGAGGACGTGGAAGGTATGCGAGCGGCCGCCGGCATCCTCACCGCCCGCGGCGGCATGACCAGCCACGCGGCCCTGGTGGCCCGCGGTTGGGGCAAGTGCTGCATCGTCGGCGCGGGCGACATGAAAGTCGATCTGGCCGGCAAGCGGCTGGCGGTCGGCGAGCTAAAACTCGGTGAAGGCGACCTGATCACCCTCAACGGCACCAAGGGCCGCGTGTATCAAGGCTTGCTGGGCATGATGGACGCCACCGAAAACCCGCGCTTCCAGAGCTTCATGAAGCTGGTCGACAAGTTGCGGACCCTGGGCGTCCGCACCAACGCCGACACGCCGGCCGACGCCAAGGTTGCCCGCGACTTCGGCGCCGAAGGCATCGGACTATTCCGCACCGAGCACATGTTCTACGGGGCGGGCTCCGATCAGCCGCTGTTCCTCTTGCGGAAGATGATCTTGAGTAAAACCGCGGAGGAGCGCAAGGAAGCGGTGTGCGAGCTTTATCCCTTCGTTAAGGGGAGCATCAAGGCCACCCTGGAAGCCATGGACGGCCTGCCGGTCACCATCCGCCTGCTCGATCCGCCGCTGCACGAGTTCGTGCCGCAAGATGCCGCCAAGCAGAAGGAGCTGGCCGCCTCGTTGGGCATCCGGCCCTCGGAAGTGAAGAAACGTGGCGAGGCGCTGCACGAGAGCAATCCGATGATGGGCCACCGCGGCGTACGGCTGGGGATCACCTACCCCGAAGTCACCGAGATGCAGGTCCGGGCGATCTTCGAGTCGGCTGCCGAGCTCATCGAGGCCGGCAAGTCGCCTAAGCCGGAGATTATGGTCCCGGTGACCTGTGATGTCCGCGAGTTGGACGTCACCAAGGTCATCGTCGATCGCATCCTGGCCGACGTACAGCAGCAATTCGGCGTCCAGATCCATTACCTCTACGGAACCATGATCGAGATCCCGCGGGCATGCCTGCTGGCCGACAAGATGGGCAAGACGGCTCAGTTCTTCTCCTTCGGCACCAATGACCTGACGCAGATGACCTTCGGTTTCAGCCGCGACGACATCGGCGGCTTCGTGCCCGACTACCTGGAGCAGAACATCCTGGAGGCCGATCCGTTCCAGACCATCGACCAAAGCGGCGTGGGGCAGTTGATCCAGATGGCGGTCAGCAAGGGGCGAGCGGTTCGCAGCGACCTGAAGATCGGCATCTGCGGCGAGCAGGGCGGCGACCCGGCGAGCGTCGAGTTCTGTTTCCGCAGCGGGCTGACCTACGTGAGCTGCAGCCCGTACCGGGTGCCGATCGCCCGGCTGGCAGCGGCCCAGGCGGCTATCAAGGCGCAGAAATAGACTGTCCCGATTTTTGTGGCAGGGCGCCGCAAGAATGGGATTGTCCCCTTCGGCCCGCCGACCGAATAGAACATGGGACTGCCGCGTTGCGGCGAGTGATAAATGTAGGGTGGGTCAAGGTCGCGCGACTTGCCGATGGACATCGCAAAACGAGCCAACGGTGGCCAAAACCGTTCATCATCATGCCACTTGGTCAAGCGACCGCAGCCCCACCACGGCAGCATCGGTCACGCAGAGGAACAG
>JAJYGU010000210.1 GCA_021784975.1 Planctomycetota bacterium | reverse complement strand
CTTTTCCACGGCTCGTCTCCTATCTCGAAAGAATGCAGGTCGTTGGTTGAAATGGATCGCCGGGCCCACGGGCGCCGTCGGGCGGTCGAGAATCCAGTAGCCTACCGCGCTCCGCCGGTGGCCGCAATGCACGCCGGCAGCGGGTAGTGGTACAGTTTGGCCGGAAAAGTCCCGGAGTAAAGGAAAATCGGTCTTGACCCCGCCATAGTGGGACAAGATAATCCCGCCCTCCTCGATCATGGAGGGTTGGACTGTGACAGATGGCCTATTTACGGATCAGTTTCTTGAGCGGGTCCAGACTTTAATTGGGCGTCACCATACGATCTACCCGCTTCTGCCTCCCCAGGGCATCTTCTTTGAAGCTCTTGTCGAACGAGCTTTTCTCATGTCGGGAAGAGACCGGGCAAGCGTCATTCCCAGCTCGACCAATAGCCCGTGGCACGATCTGCTTGTGGGCGACATAAAATTGTCCATCAAGAGCGAGACCGGGAAGATTACTCGCGTTCGCCATATCAGCATCACGAAGCTTTGCACAACCGAAACTGGCGAGTGGAACGCAACGGCTCTGGTCAAACATGCCATCGACCATTTAGGCCGGCACGATCGCATGTTGATGCTACGCGCGATATGGGGAAAGCTGTCGTTTCGGTACCAGCTTGTCGATATACCGCTATCGCTCTTAAAGAAGCTCGACACGGCTCAATTTGCCGAGGTTGGAAAACGAGCAGGACGAAAGAGCCTTGGCGGTGATGTAATAGAGGGCGGTGAGACTCTGTTTCACGTCCACTTCGATGGTGCCGATGGAAAGTGCCAAGTGCGACACCTTCCCCTTGAGCGATGCGTGATCCTGAGAGAGTGGGAACAGCCGTTTCCTTAGCGCTCCTATTCGCACTTATCAGACTTCCGAAAGACAAGCCAGTAGACGTGCTGCCGCCGCGCGTGGTGCGCCACCCTCCATCGTGGATCGACGATTGGCCCTTTGCGAATCTTGATGATACAATCGCACGCCTTGAAGCCCACCTCCTGGGCAGCGCGGACCAATTCAATGTGTGCCCACTGGTAGCGGTGGTTGTGGATGTAGTCGGCAATCTTGCAAAGCAGTAGGCCCTCGCGTCTGAGCACGCGGTAAGCCTCTCTTGTAAAGGGCGGAAACATGAACGAGAAGTTGTAGCCCTCTTCCTTTGGAGATTTGCGTGTTAGCCCGAATCGTGTGTTGAAGTCCTTGGAACGGTCCTTTCCCTGATTGGGAATGTGCGGCGGATCGTACACTACCACATCGAAACTTGAGTCGTCAAAAGGCATGTCCGTATTGTCGGCAACAACATCGGGATTTTGCGCTGGATCAATGTCCATCCCGATGAAGTTCCAATCCAGCCCACGCCAGATTCTTCCTCCGTTAACCGTTGCATCCAAGATGTCCTTGGGCTTCTTTCGTGGGTAGAAGTTCAGCATCTTGTCAAGCAATTCAGCATCGTCGCCATTCCAGATAGATGGCAAGGGATCATAGTTACTGTCCCGCAGCTTCTCGGGGGACGGAACTTCTAGCAATAGCTTTTGCTGCTTATCGGTTGGTGACATCCTGCTCATGGTCGCTCTCCATTCTGTGATTTGACCGAGAAAATCTCGTTTTGTCCAGTAAGTCTTAGGCCGTTATCGCTTGGCTCCCGCTACCCATGACGGCATCGAACAAATCCTCGAAGCTCTCATCGCCGTTACCGCCGTGCTGTATCGAGCCGCAGAACTTCAGACCTATGACCCAATTCTGCGTGAAGTAGGCACAAAGGGTTGGCCGATTCTCGGCACCTTAGCGATCGACAGCCCGGAAGATGCCCCGGCTGGCCCTCTCTTTTCCACCGACTGACCGCCGAGTTGGCTGCAAAATCTGCCGGAATTATCTTGCAGGGTGGCCAAACTGTACCACTACCCGGCGGGGGATTCTGGCGAGGGCGGAGTCTCGAGAAGGGCGGAACCGCAACGCACCTCCGTGATGGATTCTCACGTAGCCGTCAGGCGTTTATCGCCGGGGCGATGCCGATCCACGAAATCCGCTCGGTGCCCGAGCAAGTCTTCCGGGCACGGGTCCCTTAGCTCCGTCTAGAACCCCATGCCGCAAGCCCTTGCAGCTACCCGACTTTCGAGACCAACCCTGCAACGCGATCGGCTCGGGCAAGGGGCCGAAACGGCCCGCGCGCAGGCGTGCGACCGGCCCGGCGATTCGACAGGTTTTCCACCTGGCCGCCGCTTGCCCTAGGAAAAAAGATTAGGGCTGAGTTAGGGGTTCCCGGCCCGTGTTTTCCGATGATTTTACGGTCCCGAGAGTCAGTGAGAATGGCCCGCACGAGTGATGGTGTTCAGCCTGTTTGACAGCACTGCTAGCATGGCTAGAATCAGGGCTTCACACGTAACGCAGCGAGAGTCGTTCGACGGCACCGGTCGACGAGGCAATCGCAGGAATCTTCCACAGGACTCCCGCCGTAGGCGGGATGGATCGCACTTCCGGGTTTTCGCGCCCCTACTATGCGCTAAGGAAATTAGGACGTGGCCAAGGACGAAATGGACGTCGGGTCGGCTCTCCGCGCTGCGTTGGCCGACGAGGTCGGGCAAGATCGCTTTGCACTGTGGTTCGGCGCCCGCTCACGGGTCGAATACGACGGCGCGGTGGTACGGATCGGCGTGCCCAACCCTTTTTTCGTTGAATGGATCCGGGCGAATTTTCGCCGGCAGATCGAGAGCGCATGCCAAATCGTGCTGGACCAGCGGCCGCCGGTCGATATTCACCTCGACGCCGGGTGTCGGGAAGCCTATGATGCCGGCAAGGCGGAGGGCGGCCAAGGGTCGAAATTGGCCCTTTCCGCTCGCCACCTGCAAAATGGGACGCATCACCGTGCCTGTGGCAGCGCGACCATGAGACCAGGGCAGCCGATCACAGCGGAAGCCAACCCGCCGCAGAGCAAGTTCGTCACCCTGGAGTCGTTTGTCGCCAGCCAAGCCAACCAGTTGGCGCTGGCCTCGGCGCAAATGGTGGTCCGCCAGCCGGGGCAGCTTTCGCCGCTGATCTTTCACGGCCCCACCAGCGTCGGTAAGACCCACTTGTTGCAAGGCATCTGGTCGGCGGCCCGGAGGTCGAGCCACCGGCTCGCCCCGGTCTACTTGTCCGCCGAGCAGTTTACCAGCTACTTCCTCGAAGCTCTGCGGGGCAGCGGTTTGCCGAGTTTCCGCCGCAAGTACCGCAGCGTGGGCCTGTTGATGATCGACGATCTGCAATTCCTGGTGGGCAAGCGGGCAACCCAAGTGGAATTGCTGCACACCGTCGATAGCTTCCTCCGCGAGGGGCGGCAACTAGTGTTCGCCGCCGACCGCTCGCCCGCCGAACTGGCCGAACTGGGACCGGAATTGACGACCCGGCTGACGGGCGGCATGGTATGCCGACTTGAGCCGCCCGACCATGCGGCCCGTCTGGGCATCGTCGCCCAGATGGCCCGGCGGATGCAGGTCCAGGTGCCCCCCGACGTGCAACAGTACGTGGCCTCGCGGCTGACCAGCCACCCGCGCGAGCTTTCCGGCGCGTTGTGCCGTTTGCGGGCCACCAGTCAGGCGACCGGACGGCCGATTTCGTTGGCCATGGCCGAAGAGGCGTTGGCCGATCTGATTCACAACAGCGATCGAGTGATCCGGCTGGCCGACATCGAAAAGGCCGTCTGCCAGACTTTCGGGCTCGATCCCGCCAGTCTGCAGTCGGAATCGAAAGGAAAACATGCCAGTCATCCGCGGATGTTGGCGATGTGGCTGGCGCGAAAGCACACCCGCGCCGCCCTAAGCGAAATCGGCTTGTACTTCGGCCACCGCAGCCATAGCACGGTGGTTTCCGCCCAGAAGCGGGTCGACGGCTGGATGGCCGCCGGCCGTCCGGTGGAGCTGGCCGACCGCAACTGGCACGTCGAAGACGCCATCCGCCGAGTCGAGCGGTATCTGGTGGCCGGTTAGGCTAAGCTACCCCGGCGAGATGACCACCGTGATAGCGGCCTTAGTGACCGGATCGGCCAGATCGATCCCCAGGCGGACGGGAATCTGTTTGCCCGGCAAGTCTTCGTGGATTTGTTCGGCGTGAAGCCGGGCCTGGCCGCCGACGGCGGTGATCTCCACCTGCACCGCGTCCGGCGTCTTGCCCACCAGTAGTCTGCCGGGCTGACGTTCTTTCCACGGCGAGAAGGTGATCAAAGCCGTGCCGAACCGCTGCGGGCTGCTGAACTCGACCTTGTCAACGACGGTAAGCCGGCCGCTGCCCTGCCGCGAGAAAATGAACGTGCGGTGCAGCTTCTTGAGTTCCTTCACCCGGTAGGCCGAGGCGATGTCCATTTCCAGGGTGTCGGTAGCTTGGGTAAAGTCCGTTCTGAGAATCCGGGCGGCGGCTTCGAAGCCCTCGACCTGCAGGTGCCCGGCGACCCGCGGCACCCCATGGCCGAAGGAGTTCAGCACGTTGCTGCGGAAGCGGTGCGAACTGAAGGTCCGCGCGGTGTAGACTTCGCTGCCCGGATCCAGCAGCGGCGTTGACTTGCCGAGGGCGACCACGAACGAGCCGACGTCGTTGTGGTGATGGTTGTCGGCGTTGTGTCCGCCCTTCAAGGCAGCCCCGAGGGCGTGCTGCTCGGGCGACGCCGGCCGGCAGATCAGCACGCCGGCATCGGCAAACCAGTGGCGGAGCGGGTCCGGGGGGGCCGCGCCGGCCTTGGCCGGCGGCTCTGCCGACGCCGAATTCGGACCCCAATATACGGCAAGGTTGGCAAGACCCGTAGGACGCATCTTGGCCAGCCTGAAATCCTCAGCTTCGACCTTTATCAACCCCCAGTCATACCGCTGGTTGAGGAAGGACGATAGAGTCAGATCGGGGCGCTCGCCTGGATGGCAATCGGCAAAGGCAGGGTAAACACCGGGCAGGATTTCCATGCGGCGGCCGAAACGGGCAATCTGGCGGACGTGGGGGTCTTGCAACATATCGACCTTGCCGCCGGTGGCCTGCCAGACCGTCTCGGCCAACATCACGTAATGTCCGAAGCCGTAGTT
>JAJYGU010000277.1 GCA_021784975.1 Planctomycetota bacterium | reverse complement strand
CGTCGCCAACCTGGAAGTCGCCGCCCTCGCCGAGAATCCACTTCTTGCCGGCCATGCGGTCGAAGAGCCAGACCTGGCGGGTCCCGTTGACCTCGGTGATTCCGGTGACAAAGGTATACTCGGCGCGATCCACCGAGCGGGCCCCTGCGGTAAACAGGTCCCGCTTGGTGATCGGATCGCGGTAGTCCTCCAGCTTGGCAAACCGCAGGCCGTGGCCCGGCTCCTTGCTGAGCTGATCTTTGTTTTGGGCATCGGGGAGCGCCATGGCCTCGATGGCCAGGCTCACGTCCAGCTCGCGAGAGTTCTCCTGCGGCTTGAGCACCATCTGGCGGATCTGCTGCAAATGGCCAGCGGAATAGAAGTTGTAAAGGAAGCCGGTCAGGTCGGCCAGGCTCGCGCGGCCGTGGAGCGTGAAGGCAAAGACTTCGGGCCGCGCTGCGGCGTCTTTGACCTCGACGCGTCGCGCAGAGGACTCCTTATATTCGATCCGCAGGTGACGGATATTGGCGTTCTGGGCCAACGTGAGCAACCAATCCTGATACAGCGACGGGGCGACGGTGGGGCTGGCATAGGCCGGCAGCGAGCGGCGCCGCCACTCGGCCAGCCGCCTGGCGTCCCGCCGGGCGACGGCCAGCACCTTCTCCTTCTTCTCCAGCTCGGCTTGCAGGTTCTTGCGGTCTTCGAGCAATCGGTCGTCCGAACGGCTGTCGCCGGTGAAGAACAACCCCCAGAGCGCCAGCAGCATGAGCAGCCCGCCGGTGACCGAGGCCAGGATCATCTCACGGCGTTTGAGCTTCATGGTTTCGGCCTCGTCTTCAACAGCAGCCGCGTCTCGAACGACCAGGGGAAAAGCCGGTTCGAGCGGTCTTCCGAGCCGACCGGCGGGGTCATCCGTCCGCCGCCGGCGCGAATCCGCTCTTGCATCTCGGTCACTGCCTTGTCGTTGTGGGCCCGTCCCTTCACGATCACCTGGCCGCCTCCTTTGACGTCGCAGGTCAACTCGCTGAGGACGGCATCCTTGGCCGAGGGGAGGACCTCGCTGAGACCGCGGAGCTGATCGAGCCAGATGACCTCGGCGTCGGCCCACTTGCCGATCTCGGCGGCAGACGCACTTACTTTCTTGGCCTTGGCCAACGCGGGCTCCAACTCCTTCGAGCGAGTCGTCATCTCGTCGACCTCGTTGGCCAGCCAGTACGATTCGAGCCGGCTGTAGACCAGCCAGGCCACGCCCAGGAGGGCGGCTGCGGTGGCGGCCGCCACCCACCATTTCCGCCGGTTGGGGGCTTCGCGGCGGCGACGCGGGTGGAGGAAATCGATCGCGTGGGCCGCCGGGGCAAGCTCCGTCAGCAACATGCCCAACAACGGCGCAAACCGCTCCGGGTTTGCCGGCGGCGCCTCTTGCACTGCGGGAGCCAACTCCACGGCGGCAAACGGATCGAACAGCTCGACGGGCATCCCCAGCTCCGCCTCCATCTGCCGGGCCAGCTCAGCCTGAGCGTCGTCCCGGCCGGCCAGCACGATCGACTGCACCTGCCGCCCGCCCAGTTGGTTTTGCACGGCGGCGATCGTCAAACGGAGTTCGGCCGCCAGGTTGGCCAGCGGCGGCCGCTCGCCCGCAAACCGCATCGTCCGCAAGAAGACCGCCTTGCCGTCGACCAGCGCCGTCAGGTCGGCCTCGTCGGCGAACAAGACGATCATCAGCCGCACTTGCTCGGCGGCCGACTTGTCGCGGGCCAAGAGCGCGGCCGCTTCACACGGCCGCAGCAACAGCCGCCGCGGCTTCACCCCGGCGTGCTGGCAGACTGCTTCGATCTGCTGGATCGTCGCCGGGGCAATGGCGGTGGCCAAGACCGTCCGGGCGCCCGCGGGCGACTCGTCGATGGGCACAAAGTCCAGCAGCCAGCGGTCATCCAGCTCGTTGAACTCGCGGGCCGCCTGGAAACGCACCATGTCCGGCAGTTCTTCCTCCGGGGCGGGCGGGAGTTGAATCTGCCGCAACTCGATATTCGAGCGGCCCACGCCCACCAGGGCCTCGGGGCACTTGACGCCCCGGGCAGCGAGTTCTTCGGCGATCCGCTTGCCGATAAGCTGTTGGCGGGGTTCGCCGCTCGCCTCGTCCTCGCCCCAAGGGACCGCGAAGGCGTGTTCGACGGTGATCCGGCTGCCGCGGCCGGACCCCACCGCCACGCGGATTTCACGGTTCGACCATTCGAGGGCAAGCTGTTGGGGCATGGAAAGGGTCTCAGGGCAAGTTGTTCACCGCGGAGGACGCGGAGGACGTAGAGGGAGACAGCAGATTGAAAATTGCAAAATGAAAAATGGAAAATGCAAAATGTGAGATGGAGGGCAAGGTCTAAGCACTAAGCACTTAGTTCTTGGCGTCCGGCTATTACCTTCTTTTCGCTTTCCGCCTTGGTTCCTCTGCGTCCCCCGCGTCCTCTGCGGTTCCATCAATCCGACCTGACCGGTCACCGTCGCCGCTATTGGCTGCTGGTCGAACTGGTCGAGTTTGTCAAGTTCGTGGTGCCCGCTGAAGTCATTTCTTCAAGCGACTCAAAGGGGAATTTATAGCCGGGCAACCGCATCATATCTCTCCAGAATAATATCTTGGTGGGGTGTTGGCTAGAATCGAGCAGGGCCTCCACGCGCCCGATGAGGCTCCCTTTCTCGAAATAGCCCAGCACCTGGGCGCGATATACGCTCCCGCCCGCGCAGACATACGGTTCGAGCTGCATCATGACGGTCCGACTCACGATCCCCTCAGTGTAGGGCCATATACTATAGTGCTGGTCCGCCGGGGCGTTCATCGGGTCGAGCACCCGGTTGCTGATGATCTGATTGACGTTGTCGGGGGTGAGGCCAATGCCGGGGATGGACGCCAAGCACATCAAGACGACCTGCGAGGCTTGGTTGATGTTGATCCGCCCGGGAATGCTCTTGCCAGATTGGAGCGTGGCCACGTCGTACAGCTTTGAAATGTTGTCCTTGGTGAAGGGGTTCGCCATATGTGGTACGGACGCCTTGATCAACTCCAATAAGCTCGTCATTGAGGTCGGTTTCGGTTTCAGTTGTGCGACGGGCTTGCCCGGATTCTTCGCGCGGTAGTTCACAATAAATCGGGCCGATTGCTCGTCGAGCGCCGAAGTAAGGGAGTTGTAGATCTTTTGCAGATCGCTGCCGTTGAGGTTGGTCTTTTGCGTGCCGTCGGCCTTCAGGTTCGATTCCGCGCTCCAGAGGGTGAAGTAGGCCGCCCAGCCGTGGTCCATCGTGCCGGCCGAGTCGTCGACGCCGTCGATGCTGGTGCCGGAGACCGAGTCGGCCGGGATCAGGCCCATCGTCACGGCATCCAGCCCGTACAGATAGGCCGGCGTCATATTGCGGACCAACAACAGCTCGTCAAGGGTGACGGGAGCGGCGTTGCGGGCCGAATACGGCGGCGAGAGGGTCCCGTAATAGTCCGACTCGGCGCCGTTGGGCCGCGGGGTGTCGTTCCTGTCGATCCAGTCCAAAATGGAGTCGGCGATCTCGTCCAACATGCCCGGCAATGCCATGAGCATTGCCTTGGCTTTGGTGTTGTTTTTGTCGTCACCGGGAAGACTACAGATGGTGGCCAGGTTGATCCGGGTGGATTCGTCTTGCAGGCCGTAGCGGGTGCCCACGAAAACGGTGCCATCGTCCGAAATTCTGGGGGCGATTAACGAGCAATGGCCGCGGTCCTGAGGAGCGGGCTCATCGGCGATCAGCACGTTTTGAAAGGTTTGCGGATTGTCGTACAGGCCGCCTTGGGCGGTCTGGTCGGCCGGGTCGAGGTCGAGGAACTGGCGGGCCAGTTGCGTGCCCGACTGGGCCAGCACGCGGGTCTGCACCTGGCGGCTGGCGGTCACCGCCGCCCGCCGCTCGTTGAGCATCAGCTCGGCGAACACCAGGCAGGCCATGGTCAGCACCGAGGTCACCACCAGCACCAGGACCAGGATGATCCCGCGGGGGCGTGGCGGTTTACGGGCGGGTGAAAATGGAACATTTGGCGACGACGATCGTAACCCGAAGCGTAAGCGAGGCAGTAGGTTACGTCCCTCGCTCACGCTTCGGGTTACGATCATTTTCGCCGGCGAACAGTATAGTGCCGCCCCTTCGGGGCTGCGGCGTCTCGCCTTGTTCACCGTTGCAAAGCGGTTCATGGCGTGCCCCCGGTGGTGTTCGTCGAGCCGGGCGTGATGCCCAACCCGTAGGTCGCGTTGGGCAGATCGACGAACATGCTGTAGACGACGGTTTGACTGTTGTCCGAGGTGGCGCCGGAAGCCAGGTTGGACGCCGTGCCGGAAGCTGAGGCGGGGGGCGTTTGCGCCACTGCGGCGGAGGCCATGCCGGGCTGCGACGAGCTTCCGGGCTGGCGGAGGATCGACAGCGACACGCGGACGGCGCTGGGCAGCTTGCCCATCACGGTCGAGTCCCACTGGTCGTAGGGCGTGATGCCGTCGTAGTAGGTGAATGAGAGGTCGACGACTTCCGGGGCCAGCAGCTCGGCCGGGGGCACGCTGCTGGAGTCGCCCTGCTGATTCGCCCAGACGAAGGCCGACCGATCCAATTCGCGGCGATACAGCCCGCCCCCGCCCCCCGACGAGCCGTCTTGCTGCGTCGGGTCGGACATGCCCGGGTCGCCCAGGCTGTAGGTCACTTCCTTGAGGTCGCAATGCGGAGTGGGCAAGGCGGACGAGTCGGTCGAAGTGCCTGCGGTGGTCGCGGTTGCCGAGGCGGCCGCCAGCCAATCCGCCCGCGGCCGATGATCGGTCTCGATCTGCACTTCTTGGAGGCTGCCGTAGAGCCCGCCACAGTAAGAGGTCCCGGCCCAATCGGGCAGGCCGGAGTTGTTGCCGGTTGCCGAGGAGCCCGACGAGTTGGAGCCCGATGCCGTGGACCCCGACGAACTGGAGTTCGACGCACCACCACCCGGCGCATTCTGCACAAACGGGAGCGCGTTGCGGAGGTCTTCGCCAATGCGTTGCAGCAGCGTGCGGGCTAGTTGGGCCTCGGCCACCCGGGCCTGGCTCTTATAGGCCACCACCAGATTGACATGGAT
>JAJYGU010000324.1 GCA_021784975.1 Planctomycetota bacterium | reverse complement strand
GGTGTCGCCGGTGACGGAATGCCGCAGGCCGATCACGCCGATGATGTCGCCGGCGGAGACCGAATCGACCTGCGTGCGGTGATCGGCTTGAATCCGCCACAGTTGCGGGACGTTTTCCTTCTTGTCCTTGCCGGGATTGTAGACCCGGCTGTTGGCCTTCAAGGTGCCCGAGTAGATCCGCACGTAGTGCAGGTCGCCGTGGCGGTCGGCCTGAATCTTGAAGACCAGCCCGGAGAAAGGCTCATCGGAATTGGGTTTGCGAACGGCCTTCATATTCGGCTTCTTGGGGTCGACGCCTTCCACTGGCGGCACTTCCGCCGGGCTGGGGAGATAGGCGGCCACGGCGTCGAGGATCGGCTGCACTCCGATGCCGTCCAGCGCCGAGCCGCAAAGCACGGGCACCGCCTGGTTTGCGACCGTGGCCGCCCGGAGCACCTTGTGGATCAAGGCGGCCGGCACCGGCTGCTCGGCCAGCATCACCTCGGTCAGCTCGTCGCTGAAGATCGAGAGCTGATCGAGCATCTGGGCCCGCCACAGGTCGGCTTCGTCGCGGAGCTCGGCGGGAATCGCCTCGGCGAGGATCTCGGCCCCCTTGCTCGCCGCGCCAAACGTGAGCATCTGCATGGCTACCAGGTCGATCAGGCCGCGGAAGGCGTTGGTCACATGCGGCGGTCCGCTGCCGACCGGCAGATTGATGGGGATCGGCTTGCAGTTCAGCCGATCGCGGATTTCATCGAGGGTGCCGAAGAAGTCGGCCCCTTCGCGGTCCATCTTGTTGATAAAAGCGAGCCGCGGCACGCGATACTTGTCGGCCTGATGCCAGACGGTCTCGCTTTGGGCCTCGACGCCCTCCCGCGCGCTAAAGACGACCACCCCGCCGTCAAGCACGCGGAGGCTGCGTTCCACTTCGGCCGTAAAATCGACGTGGCCGGGCGTGTCGATCAGGCTGATCTCGATTTCCTTCCAAGGGAAGGTGACCGAGGCGGCGTTGATCGTAATCCCCCGTTCCTGCTCCTCGGGATCGTAGTCGGTAACGGTGGTGCCCTTGTCGACCTCGCCGACGCGATGGCTGACGCCGCTCAAGAAGAGCATCCGCTCGGTGACGGTGGTCTTGCCGGCATCGATGTGGGCGATCACGCCGATGTTGCGGAGCTGATGGATGTCTGGCGGCATGGAAACAGGCGCTTCTTGAGACGCCTCTTGGGACGCTTCGTGGGGCTCAAAATAGTGTATCCTAGGTTCCGCGGGCGCGCAGGTCAAGCATCTGGGCAGACGAAGCGGACAGGCACCGTTTTCGCCGATGACGCTTGCTAACATCGCAATGTTGGAGGCGGCGAAAACGGAGCCAGTCCCCAGATGCGGATGCGCTCAGAACGTCACGGCCACCCGCGTCCCCTTGAGGCTCGATCGGCGCATGGCGTCGATAATCACCGCCACGCGGTAGCCGTCTTCAAAGGTGGCTTGCGAAGGATGGAGCGGCCCGCCGTCGGCGATGGCCTTGAGGAAATGGTACTTCTCGATGATTTGCAGGTGTTCCCAGCCGAGGTTGTGTCCCTGCGGCCACCATGCGCCGACGTAAGGATGGCAACTCTCGGTCACGGAGATTTCCGTGAAGCCCAGGAGCAAATCGTCGCTGCCGCCACTCAGGCAGGCGAATAGGCTATTGGGATGCTCTACGTCCCAGCGAAGCGAACCGCGCGAGCCGTTGATTTCCCAAGCCAGATAGTTCTTCCGCCCGGTGGCCACCACCGACGATTCCAGGACCCCGATCGCCCCGTTGGCAAACTCCAAGACGGCGGCCGTGCCCTCGTCGGCTGTCACCTCGGCCGGGCAGCCGGCGCTGGTGATGGCGCGGTCCTTGTTGAAGGTCCGCACCAGGGCCGAGACGCTGGCGATCTCGCCCACCAGGAACCGGCACTGATCGATCGCGTGGCTGCCGATCCCCTGCAGGCCGCCGGAATGTGGCCAGGCCGAGTACCACGGCTTGTCGGGAGGTAAGGAGGGGTCGTGGCCGGCCATCTGCAAATACTGCACCCGGACCTGGTAGATCGCGCCGATCTTCCCCTCGGCGATCAAGTTCTTGGCGAATTGCACCGCCGGGGCAAAACGGTAGTTGAAGGTACACATGGCCTTGCCGGTGGCCGCGGCCGCCGCGTCCCGCATCCTCCGGGCATCGGCCACGGTGATGGCCATCGGTTTTTCCGAGATCACGTGCTTGCCGTGCGCGAGCGCCGCGATGCACGGCTCGGGATGCACCGGATCGGGCCCGCAATTGTCAAACAAGTCGATCCGCGGATCGGCCGCCAACTCTTTCCAATCGGTGCAGAACTCTTCGTATCCGTAGCAGGCGGCTTCACGTTCCACGATGTTGGCCTTCTGGTCGCAGAGGACCATGAGCCGCGGCAGCAGGTTGGCCGGCGAATAGATATACGGGATCTTCTTGTAGGCATTGCTATGGCACTTGCCCATGAAGCCGCACCCCAACAGCCCGATGCGGATTTCGTGGCGACTAGCCGGTGTGACTTTCATGATCGTTTCACTTCAGTTAATTAAATGCCCCAACGTGCTACGCGCCCACTTCACCGACTGCTCCAGGTCCTGTGATTCGCGCTGCCACGAGGACTGACCGTCGGGCATATCCTCGGGCCAAGGGTCCAAGAGCGGCCGCGTCCAGGCCTTCTCCAGGTACCACGCCAGGCCGTCGCCGGGCGGGGCCGGATGATGCGACCAGTAGCCGCGGTGCACGATGTCGTGCCGAAAAGGCGCGAACTGGGAGTGGATCTCGATGTTCAGATTGATCGCCGGGTTGTGTTTGGCCAGCAGATCAACGATGGCAGGCAAGTCGATGTCGCCCTCGCCCAGCGCGCAGTTACTCAAGGCCAGTCCGTCGGGCGTGCGGAGAATGCGATAATCTTTGAAGTGCGTCGTCAGGGCGTGGGGGGCCATGATTTCTGCCAGCCGCAAGGGGTCGTCCAGGTCGAAGGCCAGGTTGGCGCAATCGACGGTGAAGCCGAAGGCAGGGCTATCGACGCGGGCAAGAATCGACGCCAATTCTCGCACCGTAAAATCGGCGTGGTTCTCCATGGCGATCTTCATGCCCCTCCGCTCCGCGGCCCGGCAGGCCGGGCGGAGGATGGCCACGGCCCGGTCGGCCAGGGCAGCCATGTCGTGGCCTTGGTCGCGGGTAAAGAGGTTGCCCCCCACGCACCGCAGGATCGGCGAGCCAAGTTTCTGGGCCACGTGCAGGTGCTGGATGACGATCTCGTGGTCGGGGGCGGTCCCGTCGTTGCCCGCCTCGGTCAGCAGGCGGCGTCCCTTTTCTGCCATGGGGTGCCAAGGAAAAATCGAGCCCATGCCGAACTCGACGTATAACCTTTTCTCTTCCGCCGTCCGGCGGACCTTGGCCAGGTAGTCGTCGCGAAAGGATTCAAATGGCGTAAGCTCGAACAGCACGCCCGCCAGCCCGAGTTCGGCGGTTAGCTGGAGGACGCCGACGGCGTCGCGCCCGCTATTGCGGGTAGTGTAAGAGTCGATGCCTAGTTTCACAAATACCTCCTCTGTACTCCTCACGCTCCGCGTGAGGAAGAACATCACGCGGAGCGTGATGAGTACGAAGCAGCTTGTTTCCCGGCGCTTACCCCGCGATGCGTTCGGCTTCCTCTTGGGCGATGCAGCACCACTGGACCGCGTTTTCGGGCCGGCCTGCGAGCGAATGGTTGTCTTTCATAATCAGTTCCACTACACAGCCGCGGGTCTTCTCCAGCATTTCGCGGAGCCCGCGGCGGATCGCCGGCCAGTCGGGGTCGGGCACGGCCAGGGCGGCCGGATTGGGCTTATAGGAGAAAATATACTTATCCTCCAGGGCGGCAGCCATCTTCTCCACGTTGATCCAGGCCGAGCAGGAGACCCGCCGCAGGGCGTGATGCCGCTTAACCACGTGCCACCGGCTGTGCAGCGGCTCGCAGCAGCCGTAGCAGGTCAGGCCGAAGCGGTCCATGATCGGCTTCTCGAAGGGGAAGATGAACTCCTCATACATGGCCGGCGACACGTGAACGGTTTCCTGGCTTTCGCAGAAGCCCCACATGTCGCGGGTGCGGACTTGCCCGCTAAAATCCTTCTGTGGCAACTCGTCGCTAAAGCCGAATCCGCCCGAGCCCACATAGGTGCCGTCGCTGTTGAGGCTCAGCAGTCCCTCGGCTTCCAACCGGTCGAGCCTGTCGAGCTGGCCGCGGGAGAGCAGCGACATAAGCTCTTTCAACCCCTGCGGGTTCTCAATGAAATCGCAGAGCATGTTTTGCAAGCCGCGGAGGGTGGCGGCGGTGTAGGTCAATCCCAGTGACCACCACCAGGCCCCCTTCATCCGCACCGTCAGCAGATCGCCGAAGGCGTCTTGGGCGATGGCCAGGCAGCCCCGGCTGGTTTCGGAGTCGATTTCAAAGTGCGGCGAGTGCAGCTTCTTCAGGTCGGCGTCGTAATCCTTCAGGGCGCCGTCCCAAACAAACGATCCCGAGGCCTCGGTCTTGTGGTAGGTGGCCTGCAAGCCCCAGTCATCGGGCGAAACCGTATAGGGGACCTCGAAATACGGCTCGACGGGCCGGTCGTCGCCCATGACCTCGCCCCAGAAGATCTCCTTGCGGAGGTCCATTTCCCAGCGGCGGGCCAGCGTACTGCGGCACTCCATCTGCGTCTCGGTGACGATCTCGTTCCAACCGTTTTCCGGATCGCAGAAGACCAGCGGCCGGGCGTGCTCCAGCCGGTTTTGGGCGGTCCACCGCCGCCGCAATTCCGCCATCCGCGGGGTGGCGGCCAGCGCCGCCACCCGCTCCGCCAGGCGGTGAAGCCGAGAGCGGTCGGCCGGCGACATGGCCAGATCGTCGCCCGTCAACCCGGAATTGATCCGGTAGGCCACCGTTTGCTCCAAACCGGTCGAGGGCCCGGTGCCGTAATTCTCCATAGGACCTCCTGGCGAACTCCGGTCAGAAATCGGACTGCGCAACATCACCTTCCTGGCGAGCTTACCCATCGCCGTGGAAAAGTCAATCGGGCAGGGCGAGGCGCAGCAGTTTCGCAATTGGAGGTTGGTGGGGGTGGC
>JAJYGU010000443.1 GCA_021784975.1 Planctomycetota bacterium | reverse complement strand
CTGAACCGGCTCTTCGCTCACCGCGATCCTCCCTGGGCCATCCACTGGAAGCCCGAAGCCAGGAAGTGTTTCTGCGAACTCGGCGTGAGGATCGCTTCCAGCAGCCGCCGCATGATGTACTTGTGCCGGGAATCCTTGGCCACGGCATAGGGCTGGATGGCCTTGGCCTCGGGCAATTGCATTTCCACGATCTCCAGGTACTTCTCGGCGTTTTCTGGATTGCTCAATACATTGCTCCGGTAGACAACGATCAGGTCCAAGGCCCCGGCCCGCATCTGGTTCACCAACGCATGGCCTGCGTCGGTGTGGACGATCGGATACTTGCGGGCTGGGTTGTAGACTTTGCCGTGGAGGCCAAGCTTCTTGAGCAAGGCGTCGGTCAGGGCGCCGAGGGCCGAGTTCACCGGATGGCCCAGGCCGACGCGCAGGGCAGGGTCGGCCAGGTCCTCAATCGACTTGATGTGGTGCGGATTGCCCTTCGACACGACCATGACCATGTCGTTCCGGGAGATAATGGTCGAGGCGTCGAACCACTGCTGCACCTGGCGCATGTAGGAAACGTCGCAAGAGAAATAAGCGTCGGGAAAATGGGCCGCCGAAGGCGACAGCCCGCTCTTGAATGCCTTCATTTGGGCGACGTGGATGCCGCAGCCGGCATAGATGGTATTAATGGTGACGCCCTCGCGCTCGCTGAAGCTCTTGATCAGCTCGTCGATGCCCGGCTTGAGCATGGCGCCGGCCATCAACAGCAGTGACGGACGATCTTCCCAAACATCGGCGTCGGGAACGGGCTGAAAGTGGTTCTTCTGGATGACCAATTCCCCCCGGTTGCGGGCGGTTAAGTAGCGGGCGAAGTGCAGGGCGGCCGTCGGCCGCTTGGTACTGGCCACTACGGCAATGGTGGCCTGCTGGACAGCCCGCTCTTGGAACTCGGGCACCTCAACGAGACCAATACCGAACTCACCGGCGGTGGCGTCCCAGACCAGGGTGGCGTCGGCGGCCCCGATCTTGACCGCCTGAGCGCCCTCGTTCACCGTGCCGACGAAGGAGATCGCGGCCGTCGCCTCTCGCCGCCGCCCCAACAAGGCTTCCCAGCGGCCCGTGCCGCCCAACGCCCGTTGAGCCGCGCGGGCAACCGCCGTGAGCTCGGGGTTCGGCAAGACCACCCGAACGTCCTTTCGCAGCAAATCGTCGAAGCCGGCAACGTGCTTCGGGTTCCCCGGCGGAACGCCGATCACTACATGCTGCCGGGCCACCGGTAAGACCTCGGCTACCAGCTTTCGTTTGCGGGCATCGGCGATGAAAGACTCCTCGCCCGACAGATACAGATCAACCCGGTCACTTGCCACCCGGAGCTTGCTCAGCAGCGCGCCGGAGCTATCCGGATCAACCCGCACCTTGACGCCGTACTCTTTTTCGTAGTCAGCCCACACCGTGCGGACCGGCCTGAGCAGCCCGGTGGCGCAGTACAGAACCAACCCTTCGCCGGCCGCGGTTTCAACGTTCGTCGCCGGACGGCTCGACAGCCAAAGCAGCCCGATAAGCGCTCCCATGGCGCCCAGCGAACCGAGAACGATCAACCACGGTTTTGTCAGGAAACTTCGATGCATGCACGACCTCCTCAAGCTTACGAGGACCCATGAGGGACGAGTTTTCCGCCTTGTAAACGCAGGGTCCGCTGGGCCATGACGGTCGCGCCGGCATGGTGCGTCACCAACAGCACCGCTCCCCTTTGGCGTTGGAAATCGACCAGGCACTGCAACACCACCTCGGCGCTCTCCTGGTCGAGATTCCCGGTGGGCTCGTCGCACATCAACAGCGATGGCTGACGTAGCAGTGCGCGGGCTAGGGCCGTTCGCTGTTGTTCGCCCACACTCAGTTCCGTCGGGACATGCGCCGCTCGCGCCGCCAGGCCAAAGCGATCCAACAGCTCCGCCGCCCGAGGCCGGGCATCCGGCACGGGCCGCGCCAGCGTGGGAGCGAGCACGTTGTCCAATACGCTCAGATAGGGAATCAAGTGGAACTGCTGGAACACGAAGCCCACTCGTTCCGCCCGCCACTGCGCTCTGGCCTTGGGCGACAGGCGGTAGATGTCCTGTCCCTCGAATGCAACGCTGCCGCTGGTGGGCGACAATAACCCGCCGGCCGCCATTAGCAGCGTACTCTTGCCGCTGCCGCTGGGTCCCACGATCGCTACGAATTCGCCGGGCCCGAGCGACAAAGACACCTTATCGACGGCCGTCAACCACTGGCAGCCTCGGCCGGCGCGGCTCGCATAGAGTTTCGACAGATCGTGGATTTCAAGCATGGTTGGGTTCAGCTCGTCAGAGTCTTGGCCGGATCAAGTTGCGCCGCCCACAGGGCGGGGAGCCAACTGACCAGGGCCGACAGCGCGGGCGTCAGGGCCAGCACCAGCGCCAGCAACAGCGGGTCGAAAAGCGACCCGAGTCGCGGGCCGCCGCTGGCGATCTGTTCTCCAAACCAGCTTCCCAGCCAGCCGACGGCGAAGCCCAAACCGGCCCCTGCAAGGCCGATCACCCCCGCCCGTGCGAGGAAGAGAATGAGGACTCGCCGGGTCGGCACGCCCAATGCCCGTAAGATGCCGATTTCGCTGCCACGGCTGCGGACGTTGCTCAGCGCCAGTAATCCCACCCATACGCCGCTGGCAACGATGATCAGCGGCACCAGGATGGCGAACAGCCGCTCCCGCTCCTGACGCTGCTGGGCGCGGGAATGCTTCTCACGTGCGATACTCTCGCGGGCCACGGTGGCCGCACGGTTGCGGGCCTCGGCACGGGCCAGCGCCCGGCTGCTAAACTCGATCACTTGGGTATCCGGCAGGATCGAAGCTATCTCTTGGCGGACTTGCCCCAGCCGGTTGGGGGCGCAGGTGCATTCCAGAGCCAGAATGGCGTTGATCCGGCCCTTCTTGCCCAGCAACTCCTGGGCCTCGGCGAGGTTGATCCAGAGGGTGATGTCGTCCTGGTTTCCCCGCTGCGTCTGAAGAGTCGAGACTGTGAACCGCCGGCCGCGAAGCATGATTTGGTCGCCGGCGGCCAATTTCAGGCTACGATGAAGCTCGTAGCCCACCGCCACGTGACCCGGTGGAACCGGCTGCTGAAGAGCAGTCTTCCGCCCTTTGCCAAATAGGGCGATCTCGCCTCGCGTGCCGACGAGCTGGATGGTCCGGCGCTGTTCCGGCCATTTTGTCTTCTGCTGCAAGATCGGCAGGACATGGTTGAGGGTTGCAACGCCAGTCTTGGCCAACGCCTGGGCGTAAGCCTCCGGCATCATCTTGGCCGCGAAGTCGTCGGCGTAGAAGTCGGCCATGTTCTGGTTCTTGGGGACAATCAGCACGTTGAAGCCAAGCCGCAAGCCGATCTTGCGGTAGTCGTCTTTCAGATCGGCCATCTTCCGCTCGAGCTCGACTGCTTGGGCGGCGGCACGCTGCTCGCTACGGCGATCGTAACGATCCAACAGCGAGATGGCCGCCACTACACAGGCGGACGCCACCAGCACGCCCACCACGCTCAGCAGAAAGTTCCCTCGGTGATAGAGAATCTCGCGACCAACCAGGCGCCAGGTGGTCATCTCAGCGGTCTCCATCGCGGCGTAGGGTCTTGATGGCCAGAGTGCCGATCATAATCAGTCCCACCCCGCCGGCCAGAATCGCCAACAGCGTCCAGATCAACAGACCCGAATGGGTGCGACCGGCATCACTCAGGGGGCGGGTGGTTCGGTCCGGTGGATCGTTGGCAGGCGGCGCGGCCCCGCGCGCGGCTGGAACCGCCTTGGCCGGAGCCTCGTTCGTCGCGCTGGCTGCCACTACTGCCAGCGAGCCGAGCGCCCCGGCGTCGGCCGAGTCGGTGCCAATCGCCGCGCTGGCCAACTTGGCGTCCCAGTCCACTGCCATGAGAAGATCGACACCGGGCACCTGCCCCTTGATGCCGCAGGAGCACTCCCCACAGAGGAACTCGCAGATCTCTTGAATGGCTTCCGCTCGCAGCGACCGGCCGTCTAGCGCCGTCAGCGCTCGCCCTCGGCCAAAGATCGGAAAGACGATGGGACCGGCCCTGAGGCCGGCCTGTTCCCCCAGATTCTGCAACATCTGCACGAAAAACCGTTCGTTGGCATCGTTCCGCGCGACGTTGAGTACCGAAAAAGCGATCTTCAACGGCAGGCTCGTCAACAACAATGACGGACCGTCCTTGGGCGGAAGAGTAAGCTTCATTTCCTGCTCAGCCAGCGTCGTCCGCAGCAATTCCTCGGCCGCCGCGTCGGCCTCGGATTGGCCGCTCTTTAACAGCAGGAACACTGCCGAGTCGCCGCGGAACAACCGTCGAGCCAGTTCGCGCCGGGTGGGCGAGTCCATCAGCGCGGCAAAGTCGAGGCCTCGCAGCGGCCCGGTCCACAGCGGCGCCGTCAACTCGCCGCCCATCGGGATGACCGCCAGCAAGGGTAAAGGCGCGTCCGAGGGTGGCGCCCAGTCAAGCTTCCGGGTCACGATCCGGCTGGGGCGGCCGTGGTAGGCAGCAGGTTCGCGGGCCGCCTTCCCGGCGTCGCGGGCAGGCTTCTTCCCGGCGCCGGCCGTCACATCAACCAGTCGCACCTGGATTGTGAGTGGAGACTGCGGATTGCCGGCCTGTTTCCGAATCGCCGCCACGGACTGCTTCATATCCGTCGGCAGCGGGCCGCGGTGGAAGATCACCAACTCCTGCGGATCGGTTCCAAACCGCTCAAGGACATAGCGAAACACGGGCACGTCGCAGGCGGTCGCAGAACTCGCAACGAACGCGGAGATGCCTGCCACCAGTAAGCAGATGGCGGTCGGCACCGGTTCGGAGTAACGCATGACCATAGATTTTGGGCGGGTCTCAAAAGCCTCGTCGCGCGTGGTAAGTCTCATTGTAGCCCCGCCAGCGTGGTTTGTCAGCTTGGCGATGGCACTGGCAGCAGTTCCGCAACTGGAGGTTGGTGGGGGTGGCGCCGTGAGTGAAATGCGCATGAAACGCTGACTTGTGCGGTACGAGTGGCGGCGTGAGACCAAGCGGGGCATTTTCGAGGAGGGGTAAAGAGCCTGGAAGCGGCGTGCATCGCGGGAATCCCCGGGACCGGCGTGGCTGGCCG
>JAJYGU010000333.1 GCA_021784975.1 Planctomycetota bacterium | reverse complement strand
CTGGACCACGGAAAATCACGACAGGCACATTTCGCAGCGGCTGCTGCGTGGCGCCGTCAGCGACACGGACGCGCACAAGCCGTTCCACCGGGGAGGTACAACCCGTCATTTCCAGGGCGGTATAGGCGAACGCCGCAATAACGGCGACGACAGCGATGCCCACGACCCACCGCACCCAATGGCGAGGCGGTGTTTGGCTATTCACGTCTGGTACCGTAGATTGGGCTCCCGAAGCGGGCATTTTCAGTTCATAACCAGCGCTTAGCATCCATGCGTAGTATAAGCCTGCTCCATTCTTCTGGATGTCGGGGGTGCTGTCAATCGTGATCCACCCCGCTACGACCGCTCACAATCGGGCGATGGTAATGCCGCTACGCGGCATGCGCCGCATGATTCTGACTGCCGGCGGTTCCGTTGCGCTCCAAGTATCCGGCACACTCCGTGTGCCGCCCAGCCCAACGGCACACGGAGTGTGCCGGATACATTGGGTCCTGCCGCTCCGCGGCAGCAGTAGCGCCGGTGCGCGATATAACCGCGGGAAAGCGCCCACCGCCGCCAACCAACTGGAACGCCACCTGGCTTCCTGCTATGATCACGTTTTGTGGTGCAGGTGTCCCGCCTGCAAAGAGCCACGCAGGCGGGACGCCTGCACCACCACAATTGCCACCCGCCAAATCCGGTCAAGACCACGAGCAAGCCGCCCCATGTCCCAATGCACATTCGCGAGCTTCGCGGTGTTTGTGTGCTCCCTGCTTTGTTCAGCAAATGCGGTTGCCACCAGCCCACCTGCCGTGGCGAGCGGATCCTATGCCGCTGCTCCGGCCAATCCGGCGATCACTGCCTATCCAGCCCCGCCGGGCGAGCCGCTGTCCGAAGATTTTCAGGTGGCGGTGGGCTCCCAAGAGGTGCCGGTCTACCCGTGTCGCGTCTCGGCCATGCCGTTCAACCAGGTTTGGCCGGGCTACCAGCGTCCGTTGGACCAGACCGAGCTCGCCTCGTTCGCCTCCTGGGACATGACCGGGCCGGCGGAGGTCGAGGTGGTGAGCCGCCGGCCGGTCAACTCGGTGGCGATTCGCCCCAGTGCCCGAAGGATCCAGGCCAAAGTCGAAGGCAATCGGATTCGCTTTCGACTGAGGTCGCCGCAGCAGATCACCGTCGAGATTAACGGCTGGCACCATGCGTTGCATCTGTTTGCCAGCGCCCCGGAGTCGACCGTGCCCCGCCCCAGCGACCCCGGCGTTCGATACTTTGGTCCGGGAGTACACCGGCCCGGTAAGGTCAGACTGGAGAGCAACCAGACGGTGTACCTGGCCAGCGGGGCCGTCGTTTACGGCGCCATCGAGGCCCAGGGGGCCTCGAATATCCGCATCCTCGGACGCGGCATCCTCGACACCAGCGGTTTCGAACGCAACCAGGCCGGCGGGTGCATTCGCCTCGTGAAGTGCCGGAACGTCGTGATCGACGGCGTGATCCTCCGCGATCCGAACGTGTGGTGCTTGAGCGCATTTTCCTGTTCGACAGTCAGCATATCCAACGTGAAACTGATCGGGTTGTGGCGATACAATTCCGACGGCATCGACATCTGCAACAGTCAGGACGTGGCCATCCGCGATTGCTTCGTCCGCTCGTTTGACGACAGCATCGTCATCAAGGGCCTTGGGGGCTGGAACGATCCGGTTCGGAATGTTTTGGTCGAAGGCTGTGTGATCTGGAACGACTGGGGACGAGCACTGGAGATCGGCGCCGAGACTGCCGCCCCGGAAATGGCCGGCATCCTCTTCCGCGACTGCGACATCCTCCGCACTACATTCGTGGCGATGGATATCCAACACGGCGACCGGGCGGCCATCAGGGACGTGCGGTTCGAGAAGATCCGCACGGAGATCGACGACGTGAATTGGAAGTGCCAATTCCAAAAGAGCCGCGACGAGAAGTTCGCCTTCGACACCCATTTCTGCCCGCAATTGCTGGTGCTGGAGATCGTGAAGACCGTTTGGTCCCACGATCCGCAGCGTGGGACCATCCAACGGGTCACCGTGCGCGATTGCTCGGTGACCGGCAAGCCGCGGCCACCGTCGCGGCTGCAAGGGTTCGACGCCCAGCATGGCATTCGGGACGTCACGATCGCCAACTTGCGGATCAACGGGCAGGTCGTGCACGACCTGAAGGAGGCCGCGATTCACGTCGGCCCGTACGTTCAAGACGTGCGAATGGACGCTCCTTAGCGAGCGCTGTTGGCGCCCTATCCCTGCGGGACCCAGCAGGGGTGATCGGCGCCGCAGCCGTCGAGGCCTTGGGTCATCTGGCGGGCGTGGCTGCCGTCGGCGTTCATAACCCAGATAGCCGGTAGCTGCCCGATCTTGGCGCGGCAGAAGACCATCTGCCTGCCATCCGGCGACTCGCTTTGCCGAAAATCCCAGATGCCTTCGCCGGGCCGGGTGAGTCTGGCGACAGAGCCTTGGCTCGGGTCGATCCTGCAAATCTCCGTGCCGCCGCGGGCAAGCTCGGGTTTGAAGTCGCGGTTGAAATGGTCGGTGTCGGGGCGTTGGGACTGGAACTCCCACGCCGGCTTCGAGCCGGGCAGCCGGCGAGCGCAGAGCACCTTGCCGTCGTGCGACCACGAGGGAATGTTGGAGCCGCCGCCGCGGTTTTGGGGATTGCCGTAGGTGGCCGCGAACCACAGGGCCTGGCCATTGGTCAGCAACCGCTGCTCAGAGCCATCCGGCCGACTCAAGTACAGGTCCGACCAATCGTGGCCGGGGTCCTGTTTGTAGAGGCAGTCTTGGAAGATCAGCCATTTGCCGTCGGGCGACCAGCAGGGGCAGAAGTACAAATGTTCGGGATGGCCGGCCAACTGCAGCCGGTGACCACCATCCGTGTCGCTCACCCAGACCTGGTATCCGGACGGACTGGCCAGATGGTAAGCGACGCGGCGGCCGTCGGGACTTAGGCTCAGCCCGTAAGGCATGCCCTCGCCCGCGCGGGTGAACGTCTTGGCGTCCGAGCCATCGAGATTCATGCTGAAGATCTGCCCCACGCCGTTGCGTATGACCTGCATCAGGATGCGGTGATCGTTGAGCAGCAGTTGCGGCGTGTAGAAGGGGGCCATCCGGTCGCGGGTGGCGACTTCACTCAGCGTCCCGCGCTCCAAATCATAAACCCAGACGTGGGTGGGGGTCTGGTGATAATACTCGGCGAACGGCCTGCCCGGCCCATCCCGTCGCGGCTCCATGCTGAGCAGCAGCAGGCGATGGCCGTCGGCGAAGAAACCGCACGGTTGCCAGGTGACCTGGTTGGGCACGTCGAAGCGGAACCAGTGCAGCCCGCTGCCGTCGGCGTTCATCATCGCCGTTTTACCCTGCGAGGTGAATAAGAACCGCGCCGACGGACGCTCGAGTTCGCCGGGGGCACAGTTCGCCAGACGCGGCGACTCGGCCACTGCCCACGAGGCCAACGTCGTGGTGGCCAGGAACTGGCGACGGGACATCCGTACCGTTCGGCGATCTGATCCGTCTCGGGCAGGCATGATGATCCTGGGTTGGGTCGGAAACCGCGCGTCGCTTCATGAGTCCGCGTGCGCCGGTCTCAGACGATCTTGACAAATTATAAGACGGCCGGGGACCTCTGGTAATACCCATCTTCCCGATCGGCATTTCATCTGAGAGAATGCGTTTGATCCTGGCTGAGCCAACCAGCAGAACTGTACGATGCCCAACGAAATCCCGCCGCCGGATGAAGACTTCGAACTGCCCGTCAATGGTTTTCAGGGCACCGCCGAAGAGGTCGAACGCCAGTGGTTCGAGCAAGTCTATACCGGGCGCGGCGACCGCATGCGGCAGCTCACCTGGCGGGCGGTGCTGATGGGCTCGCTGCTGGGCGGCGTCTTATCGCTCACCAACCTGTACATCGGGCTCAAGGCGGGCTGGGGATTGGGGGTGGCGATCACCGCCTGCATCCTTTCCTACGCCCTTTGGACCAGTCTGCACCGGATGGGCCTGGTCAAGACCAAGATGACCATCCTGGAAAACAACTGCATGCAGTCGACCGCCAGCTCGGCCGGCTATTCCACCGGCGGCACGCTGATCTCGGCCTTCGCCGCCTACATCATGCTCAACGGCCAGCCGTTGCCCATTCCGCTAACGCTGGCCTGGGTGTTTTTCTTGGCGGTTCTCGGGGTGACCATGGCGATCCCCATGAAGCGGCAGATGATCAACATCGAGCAGCTTCGCTTTCCCAGCGGCATTGCGGCCGCCGAGACCCTGCGGGCCCTCCACTCCCACGGCGAAAGGGCGCTGCGGGCGGCCAAGGCCCTGGCGGTCGCCGGGGGGCTGGCCGCAATCAACCAGTTCTGGGCGGACGGACTGCGGCTCGTCAGTCCCAGGCTGGCGCCGTATTCCATCGACGCGTTGATGGAGCGGTTTAACCAATGGGCACTGGGAAAGCAATGGATGGGGCGGACGGTCCTGTTCAGTTGGGACCCGGTCTTCCTGGCGGCCGGCGCCTTGAGCGGGCTGCGGGTCTCGGCCAGCATGATGCTGGGCGGCACGCTCTGTTGGGCGGTCTTCGTGCCCATCTTGCAGCAGCACGGCATTGTTACGTCGGGCTACGGCGAACTGGTCCAATGGACTATCTGGGGCGGCGTAGCCTGCATGGTCACCTCCGGCCTGCTCTCCTTCGTGCTGCAATGGCGGAGCGTGATTCGGTCCTTACGCAATCTAGGGAAGATGTTTTCGCGGGGCGAAGGGGCGGCTACCAGCGACGTCGACGCCATCGAAACCCCGACCTCTTGGTTCATCGCCGGACAACTCGTCTCGCTGGTCGCCTTGGCCTGGCTGGCCCACGTCTCTTTCGCCATGCCGGTGTGGCAAAGCGCGGTGGCCGTCGTGCTCTCGTTCTTCCTGGCGTTGGTGGCCTGCCGAGTGACCGGCGAGACCGACACCACCCCGATCGGCGCCATGGGAAAGGTCACGCAACTCATCTTCGGCGGCCTCAGCCCAGGCCAGATGAACGTAAACCTGATGAGCGCCAATATCACCGCCGGGGCGGCTGGCTCCGCCGCCGACCTGCTGACCGACCTCAAGAGCGGCTACCTGCTGGGGGCCAATCCGCGGCAGCAGTTCCTCGCCCAGTTCGCCGGCATCTTCGTGGGCACCGTG
>JAJYGU010000149.1 GCA_021784975.1 Planctomycetota bacterium | reverse complement strand
GACCGTGCTCGATGCCCAGCGGATTCAGCAGGCCGTCGCCGAGATGCTCGAAGAGGGCTTTCATATCTCTCATTCGACCATTCAGATCGAGGTTGAAGAGTGTGGCGCTAGCGGGCACCATTGCGACATGCCGTCTACCCCCGGCTGATCCGTTACCACGGTGTGGGTTTTTTCGCCTCTATGCGCCATGTCGGCTGTTACACGGGCAAAGGCGAAAGATGTGCCCGTCCCCATGGACGAGGCAGCCACGGCGACGAAAATGGAGACAATCTCCCTCACTCGCCCCGAAGCGGAGAAACCCTCCGCTGCGAGAAGTCCCCCGGCGACGGTGCCGCCGCGGGTGGCAGGAGCGAACGCACGTCGCGGATATGAACCGAAGGCGGCGACCGATCGATGGTCACCGGCTCCGGCGTCTCATAGATGCCCAAGTTGCCCGCCTCGTCGCGCGCCTCAAGCCGCAGATACATCCGGGTCGGGGTGTGTTCGTCGATGGGCCAACTGTAGCGGCTGAGGTTCTCCAATCCGCTGGCGATCGGCATCCACGGCCCGCCGCGCTCCTGGCTATACAAGAGCGAAATGGGCCGGGCGGCCAGCATGTTGTCGTCGGCCTGCCAGGTGATGATCAGGCGGCCGGCCTCGGAATCGACCCCCTGTCGGGCCGAGACAATGCGAGCGGTAGGTTTAGTCAGGTCCACGCCCACCCACAGGTCCGGAAGATCGCCCCGCTTAGGCGGTTTGGGCCCAATGCCCGCGCCGTTGGTCACCAGCACGCGGAAGCCATAGACGCCTTCGTCTTCGACGGTTACCAATAGTGTGTTGCCCCGCTGCTGGGCGGCCTCATATTTCCGCCAGGTCTGACCGCCGTCGTGAGTGCCCCACAATTCCACGCGGCCGATGCCCGACGGGCCCACCGCATCCACGTCGTACTCGAGCTCGAAGAGCCGCGAATTGACCATCCGCGGATGTTCGCCGTTAGGCATTCCGGGGATCGACGGCGCGAGGCTCGGCGACTCGCCGGCGGCGGGCAGTTGTCGCCCGATGGCGGGGCTGATGCTAATGGCCACCGAGCCCTTGGGTTCCCAGCTCCGCGAGTCACCCGTCGCCAACACCCCGGCACGAGGGCTTTGGGCCGCCGGCTGCGCCAGCGCGCTCCAAGCTGGCGGGGCCGTGGGGGCGGCCGGCGGTGGAGTCTGAAACGCCCGAGGTGGCTGGGCGACGGTTGTTGCCGGCGGCCAGGTGCTGACAGGTTGGTCGGCGCGGACCTCGGCGTGGGCAAAGCCCATGTTGCCGGCGGTGTCGGCCACTTCGGCCCGGATCTGGATGATCGCTTCGCCTGGTCTCAGCGGAATGACCGCCTCGCCCCGGACGGCTGTGTTGCTGGGAGTGCTGCCGGGCGGATTTAACACCACCACTTGCCACGGTCCGTTCGGCAAAGAGCGATATTGGATACTGAGGCTCTCGGGCCTCAGCGAGGATTTGTCCACTTCCCAGCCGACGCTCACTTGCCGCGGCGGAATGAGCCGGGCAGCAAGCGTGAGTTTGGGCGGGTGGGTGTCGACCCTCACCCGCAGCCCCGGTGGGCCAATGGTCTCCGGCCGGAGCCGACCGGCGGAATCGAGGGTGCGGATCACGAACCAGTATTCTCCGTCGCTGGCCGTTCGGAAGACGAACCGCTGCTGGTTGGGCGGGACCTTGGAGTAAAGTTGCCAATGTGCTCCGCGGTCGCTCGAGACATACAACTGCACCTCGATCACTTTCCGGCTCGCCTCGGCCGATGGCTCCAAACTGAATGGAATTGCAAACAGCAGGTGCCGGGTCACGATCAATTGCGGCAACGCCGGCGACGGCGACAGCGCGGGGGTCGGGCCGGCGGTGGGGCCGCCGGGACCCGAAAAGCCGCCCGTGGGCATCCCGGCCGAGGGTTGCGCGGTCACTGCGGCCAAGACCAAGCATTGCAGAAAGGGCTCAAGACGCATAAGACCCCAGTCTCAAGAGTAGTCCCGCTCCCGTTCAAGGTGTCGTAGCTGCCGATAGTAGCGCGCAAATCGTATCGGTTCCGCCAGTGGCGTGACTTGAGAAGGAAACGCCGAAAGGCGCAATTAGGCAATTTGGGTGGGCGTTAAGGGGACGGTCCCATTTTTGTGGCCTCCTGCCACAAAAATCGGGACAGCCCCCCCTCGCGGCCACGTGCCGCCTTCATCCAGACTAAAGTTGTCGGCTCTCGATGGGAATGTGACTTGCCAAAATCGACCTCCGCCCCAACAATGGGCAGGCAGCGTTCGCCTGGTAAGTCGCCGCCTCACAGTAACTTGAATAGGTATTGGAGCGCGGGCGTCCCGCCGGCCACGGAAAAAGCGGGCGAGACGCCCGCGCTCCCCTGGAAAAAGCCATGCACTATCCTTGGTGGTACGTCCCTTATCTGACCTCCCCGATGCTGATCGCGGTGATCTCCGTGGTCCACGTCTTGGTGTCCCACTACGCCGTCGGCGGGGGACTGTTTCTGGCCGTCGAAGTGAACCACGCCTATCGCACCCAAGACCGTAAGTATCTTGAGTACCTGAAACGCCACGCCCGGTTCTTCATTCTGTTAACCGTGGTCTTCGGCGCGATCACCGGCGTGGGCATTTGGTGGACCATCGGTTTGGCCTCTCCGCTGGCCACGGAGGTGCTCATCCGCACCTTTGTCTTTGGCTGGGCCACCGAGTGGGTCTTTTTCGTGTTGGAGATTACTGCCGCCTTCGTCTTCTTCTACTACTGGGGGCGGCTGCCCGAGAAAACCCATGTCGCCATCGGCTGGATCTATGCCTTGGCGGCCTGGATCAGCCTGGTGCTGATTACCGGCATCACGGCCTTTATGCTCAACCCGGGCGCATGGGTTGAGCGTGGTCATCAGGACTTCTGGACCGCGTTTTTCAATCCGCAGTTTCTGCCGCAGACCATCGCTCGCACGGGCGGGGCGCTGCTGCTCAGTTCGCTCTATGTCTATCTGCACGCTTCCCTGACGATCCCTGAGGCGGCCATGCGCGATATGATCGCCTCGCGCTCCGCCCGGCCGGCGCTGGTGGGGGCCGTGCTGGTCACCGCGGGCGGAGTTCTGTGGTACTATTTCCTGCCGCCGTCGGCCAAGGCGGCCCTCGACGCGGCTGCCGTGCTGAACGTGCTGGTGGTGCTGATCTTCGCGCTGACGATCGTCGTGTTCTTCCTCTTGTACCTCGGACCCTATCGGAACCCCGGCTGGCTCTCGCCGGGATTCGCCGGGGCCTTGTGCCTGTTTGGCATTGCCGCCTTCAGCACCGGCGAGTTCATCCGCGAGGCGGTCCGCAAGCCGTTCGTGGTCTACAACGTGGTGCTGGGCAATCAAGTTCGGCCCGAGGAGGTGGCTAGCTTGCAAAGAAGCGGCTATCTCGACGGCGGGCGATGGACAAATGCCTTGGTGCAGGAGAACTACCCGCAACTGATTTGGGTTGGCTCCACGGATCCCGAGGATATCTTCCTTCGGGACCCTCACGTTGATAACCGGAAGCTCCTCGCGCTTCCCGTGAAGGATCGCCTCAGGCTCGGCGCGGTGATCTTTCAGTATCACTGCAACGATTGCCACGCGGCCAAGCAAGGCTACTCGGCGGTCGGACCGCTGTTGCAAGGGCGTTCGCGCGAGTTGGTCCTCTCGACTGTGAAACACTTGGACAGTGTGCTATTTATGCCGCCGTGGTGCGGCAGGAACGCCGAGGCCGAATTGCTGACCGACTACCTGATGAGCATCAGCCGGCCGCGGCCGGCGGGCATGCGGTTGGGGCTGCAAGTTTCGGAGGTGAAATGATGAATCCGCAGATGCTGGTCGATCAGGCCTCGTCGGGAGGCATACCTGCCCCTTGCTGGTTCATCCAGTTCTTCAAGGTGCTGGGGTTCACGCTGCACATGGTGCCGATGAACCTCTGGTATGCCGGCCTGCTGGTGGCCTTGGGCGTGCACCTGGTCGGCCGTGAACACGGCCGCCGCTTTGCCGCCCGGCTGATTCAGCAGATGCCGGTCATCATCGCCGTAGGCGTCAACTTCGGCGTGGTGCCGCTGCTGTTTGTCCAGTTGGCGTACTTCAAGTTCTTTTATCCGGCCACGATCTTGATGGCTTGGTTCTGGCTGGCCATCATCGGTTTGCTGATCCCGGCCTACTACGGCGTCTACATTTACGCCTGGGCGCTCCGCGGCGACCGCGGCTCCCCTCTCCCGCAAGCGGGAGAGGGGTCGGGGGTGAGGGCGGGTGGCCTTGAAGTTGGCTCTCGACTTATTCCCACCTGGAAGCGCCTCGTGGGTTGGCTGGCCGCGGTCTTCTTCGTGGCCATCGGCTTCTTATTTGTCAACGGCATGAGCCTGCTGGACCATGTTGCACGCTGGCCGGCATTGTGGAAGGCAACCCGAGTCGCCGGGGCCGTGACCGGCACCGCGCTTAACATCGGCGATGCAACCCTATGGCCCCGCTGGCTATTGATGTTCGGCTTGGCGCTGGGCACCACCGCGGTATGGGTTGTGATCGACGCCGTGTGGCTGATGAGCGATGCCACCGAGGCGTATCGGCAGTGGGCATGGAAGTTCGCCAAGGTCCTCTACACCGTGAGCATGGTCTGGACGGCCACGGCCGGTGCGTGGTACGTCTTCGGCACCTGGTCGCCGGAGCTGCAGGAGAGCATGTTCCGATTTCCGCTCATTGTTTTGACGGGACTTACGGCGGTGGCCAGCGGCCTGCCCTGGGCGCTGCTGGCGACGGAGCATTGGTGCAACGCCAAACGGGCGACGGCTGCCGGGTTGGCCGTGGCTCAGTTCGGCGTATTGGGCATCAACGCCGTCAGCCGGCAGGTGGCGCAGAACCTGAATCTCAGGCCGTTTCTCGACGTCTTGGCCCAGCCAACCGAGGTCCAATGGGGCCCGCTGGTGATGTTCCTGGTGATCTTCGTGCTGGGCCTGTGCGTCGTCGCATGGATCCTGGCCCAGGTATTTTCGGCAAAGTCTGCCGCGCTTGCCAAACTTACGGTCACTGAGGGCGAGCCAGACCGGTGATGGGGACTGTCCCGATTTTTGTGGCAGGAGGCCACAAAAATGGGACTGTCCCCTTCGGCACGCCCTTGAGGGTTGGTATTGTCGCACCACTTTTTGGGGCCACAGACC
>JAJYGU010000255.1 GCA_021784975.1 Planctomycetota bacterium | reverse complement strand
CCAGCCACTTCTGAATCTCCCCAACGGCGCCTATCCCGGGCCGATCTTCGACCCCAATTCGCCCTTCAACGGCGGGCCGGCCGACGGCGCCCTCCAAGCCCCTTTCTTGAATTTTCAGGTCTTGGCCGAAGAGGCCATGACCGGCCGGGTGATGGTGGGCTTCGGGATCAATTCGGATGCCGGGCTGGTGGGCCAGCTCACCCTCGACGAGCAGAATTTCGATTGGAGCCGCTTCCCCACCAGTTGGGAAGACATCGCCAACGGCACCGCCTTCCGCGGGGCGGGCCAACATTTCCGCATCGATGCGATGCCGGGGATTCCCTTGGGGGGCACTCTCGGAGCCCGCTACCCCTCAGTCTCGCAGTATTCAGTCACCTTTCAAGAGCCCTATCTGTTCGATACGTTGGTCGGCCTCGGGCTGAGCGGATTCTATTATGAGCGATTCTTTTACGAGTACGCCGACCAGCGTCTCGGCGGCCGCATTTCGCTGGGCTACGCCTTCACCCACGATCTGACGGGCACGGTGGCCTACGACGGAGAAAAGATCAACATCACCAATCCCATCGACCCCTTCCTGCCCGCCTTGGCCGAGGTGATCGATCGCGATCTGGCGATGCACAAGTTTACCGGCATGCTCACCTACGACAAGCGCGACAGCCAATTCCTTCCCACCCAGGGCTATTTCGTCGAGGGCCGGTTGTCGCAGGTGCTGGGCTCGTTCCAGTACCCCCAAGCCGGCATCGATCTGCGGAAGTATTTCACCGTCTACGAGCGTCCCGACGGCTCCGGCCGCCACGTGCTCACCTTGGCTGCCCGTGCCGCCTGGACCGGCGACAACACGCCGATCTACGATCGTTACTACGCCGGCGGTTTTGACAGTCTCCGCGGCTTCATGTTCCGCGGCGTTTCGCCCACTCAATTCGGTCCCACTACCGGCGAGTTGATCCACGTGGGCGGCGACTTTGAGCTGCTCGCTTCGGCCGAGTACTTGTTTCCGATCACCGCCGACGACATGCTGCGGGGGGTGGTCTTCTGCGACACCGGCACCGTCGAGCCGACGATCAACCAATGGAACGAGAGCTACCGGGTGGCTCCGGGTTTCGGTCTGCGAATCGCCATTCCGGCCATGGGGCCGGCGCCGATCGCCCTGGATTTCGCCTTCCCGGTGGCCTATCGGCCCGAAGACTTCCAGGAGGTGTTCAGCTTCTCCATGGGCTGGATGCGCTGACCGGTCGGGGACTGTCCCGATTTTCGCGGCCGAGAGGGTTTGTTCGGTTCAAGCCACCCTGCTCGCCGCCAAAATGGGACTGTCCCCCTCTCGACCAGGTCAGTCGTATTGGATCAGGCTGACCGACGTGTACTTGGCGATGCGGGCCGCCCCTTTCAGACCGACCAGTTCGATCAGGAAAGCACAGCCCACGATCACTCCGCCGGCCTTCTCCACCAGGCGGCAACAGGCGTCGACCGTTCCGCCGGTGGCCAGCAGATCGTCGATCATCAGCACCCGCGTGCCGGGAGCGACGGCATCGGTATGAATTTCCAGCGCATCGCTGCCGTACTCCAACTCGTAGCTGAGCGACTGGGTGGTGAAGGGGAGCTTGCCGGGCTTGCGGATGGGCACCAAGGCGGCCTGCAGTTCCAGGGCCACCGGGGCGGCAAAGATGAAGCCGCGGGCCTCCGCCGCCGCCACCACCTCGATCCCTGCGCGGCGGAACGGCTCAGCCATTCGCACCACTGCCTGACGAAACGCCGCCGGCACGGCCAGCAGCGGGGTCACGTCGCGAAAGAGGATGCCCGGCTTGGGAAAATCGGGAATCGCCCGGATATAGTCGGCCAGATTAAGGTCGTTGGGGTGAGACATCGCCTTCTTTCCTCAAGTGGTGCATCAACTCGCGCGGGGGATCGACGGTTGGTTGACCCTCCACTTGCAACAAGTATACTGCGGATCGTCGTGCGGTTAAATCCTGGTCTCAAAACCTTGACAGGAGCGCATCGTGAAACGAACGGTACTTTCGACCATCCTGGTAGTGCTGGCGGGCTCGGTTCTGCAGTTGGCCGGATCGCCGGCACAGGGTGCCCCGCCGAAGTCGGGCAAGATTCGCCACGTCGTCTTATTCAAGTTCAAAGACGACGCCACCGCCGAGCAGATCAAGACCATCGAAGACGCCTTCCGGGCGCTGCCGTCGAAGATTCCTCAAGTGATCGGCTTCGAGTGGGGAACCAACCAGAGCCCGGAGCACTTGGCCCAAGGCTTCACCCACTGCTACTTGCTCACCTTCCGCAATCAAGCCGACCGCGACGCCTACCTCCGCCATCCAGCCCACAAGGCGTTCGGCAAGCTGTTGGGCCCGCATCTGGACAAGGTGCTCGTCGTCGATTATGCGCCGGGCGACTGAGGCTCATAAGATCCGTGCCCGCCCGGAGGGCGATGGGCAGACGCCGCGCGTCGGTGGAAGGCCCATCCCGAGTGACTTGCAACCCCAATCGCGGTAATGCGACGGGTGGCCTCGTTGTGGGCAGCCCTGCCGAACCGGGCACGGATCTGTTCGCGCGTGATTCATGTTGGTGCGCAGCCCGACAATTGTTCGAAGAGGCGGCGGAAGCGAGGCATGCGCCGTTCCCGATAGATATCCTCGCTCATGGCGTTTCGGACCCCAGAAGGTGTTGCCAGCTACGTTCGGCGAGATAACCCAAGGGGGGCACGTTCGGCCGATTGCCACGGTCGCCCGAACCCGCGTCCGCCACTGCGGGGCAACCTTATCGGTCTCAATCGCAACGGTCGTGCCGTCCGTGATGCCCATTGCCGCCAATCCTGCTCAGCGCCTTTGGGGACGATTTCCCACGCCTTATGCCAACTCCATGCAGGTCGTGGGAACAAAACCGGCAAAGCAGATTGCCGAAGTCTAGCAGCTTTGATCATCCTGACAAGTACCCCGAGCAATTTTGTCCTCGGTTCTCCGGCCCCAGTTCGATTACCCACCAATCGTGGGGTAGTCGCCGATTTGGCGATCTCGCGCTGGTGGGCCTGCGAATCCTTCGCCCGGCACGTTGACCGAAATCGTCGTCGGCCCTATAGTTGCGTTTGCGGGCCACCAGGGCGACTCCGCGCGGGCTTGTCCTTGGTCGCCAGACTTGCGAGGCTGATCGATGAGCTCTGATGCATCGGCCGGCACCGGCTATGCAACCATGCGCGGCCGGAACTATCCGACCATTCGGCAGTTCACCGTCTTCTTGGAGAACCGGGTCGGGAAGCTGTTGGAGGTCATCCGTCGCTTTGAAGGGAGCCAGGTCCGCATCGTGGCCCTCTCGATCTCCGACAATGCCGAATGCGCCTTTGTGCGCTTCCTTTTCAGTCATCCCGAGCAGGGGCGCGAGATTCTGGAGCGAGCCGGGCTGGCCATCATCGAAAGCGATTTGATCGGGGTCGAATTGCCGCAGGGCTCCGCAGCCTTGGCGGATATCTGCACGGCTCTGATCCAGGCCGAAGTGAACATCGTCCAGGCTTATCCGCTGCTGGTCCGGCCACGCGGCCGGGCGTCGGTGGCCCTGATGGTGGATAACATCGAGATCGCTCAGGAGACCTTGGAAGGCCGCGGCTTTTCCATGATCACTGAGGCCGATCTGCGGGCAGGCGAGTGACCCTACTTGGGCAGCTCCAGTAGGCCACGCACCAGGATGCGGGCAATCGTGTCCCAAGCCACCGCCATGAGCGTATAGGTGCTGTCGGGCGCGCGGACCCCGAACACGCCGTGACTCGATTGGGACAGCGAGGCCAGGAACTGTTCGACGACCACCGCCTCGCCGTCGCGCATCTGAAGCTCGATTCGGGCGCCCTTGGGCCGGGTAGTCCACAATCGGGCAAAGAGCGTGGCCAGGGGTTGATCGGCTAGCGCCGTGCCGGCCGCTACCGACCAAACCGTGGCCGGCATGACCTCCTCTTCCCAGGCCCGCTCGGCCCGATCTGGGCCGGTCGCCGCCAGCCGCTCGGGCGGCCCCGGAGGCGGGGCCGGCGCCACACCGTTCGCCTGGCCGTTCGCTTGGCCAATCGAATTCGCCGCGCCGAAGGAATCGGCCTGGCTGATCGGATTGCCCTGGCTGATGGGATACTCTCCGACGGGCTTCTCGCCCAGCGAAATCTCCTCGTAGCTGGGAATGCGGAACCGCGCCCCGCAATCGGGACATTCTCCCGGCCGGCCCGCCAAGTTCGTCGAGCCGAACAGGCGATGCCCGTTGGGGCAGAGAAACTCCATCTGCGTCTCTTTTTTCGGGCCGGTGTTCGGCGGCAGGGGATTGCCGCCCGCCAGCCCGAGTTCGTCCAGGTCCGGTCGCAGCGAAGCATCCGAACGGCTGGCTTCCAGATCGGCCGGATCGGGCACGCGAAAGCGCACTCCACAGCGCATGCACTTCGCCGGCCGGCCGGCCTGGTCGGACTGACATCGAATTTTATGCCCGTTCGGGCAAAGGAACTCGATTATCGCCATGGCGGTCTCTAATTCGATCGACCCGCTATCTCTAGCGAAATTCTAATCGAAAAGGGGCGATTTGTCTCCTGAAAACCGCGGCGATTCAGCGGCCAGCGCGGCAGGGCCGCCACTCTTGCCGTCACCGGGACGGTGCCAAGTTTTCGCGGCGACCATGCTTCGCACGGTGCCCGGCCGCGAAAATGGGACTGTCCCTTTCAGCCGTACACAGGGACGTATTGGATCGTACCTTGCCAAGGCGGGGGATACAATCATGGCGTTCGGGAAAAAACGGTTCTTGACAGCCCCGCAAGCTGTGCGAAACTAGGGACTGTCGCGATTTTTTGTGGCAGGAGGCCACCAAAAATCGGGCGGTCCCTTTCTGACTCCAAGGCCAGCCGGGGAGCCAAGATCGACCCCCCCGGAGAGCTATCCCCATGGCGATTATCGTCGTCTGCCCTGGTTGTCGAAAGAGCTATCAGGTGAGCGACAAGTTTGCCGGAAAGTCGGGCCCCTGCCCAAGCTGCAAACACACCCTGCGGGTGCCGATGCCCTCCGAGCAAGTTCAGGTCCACGAGCCGGTGGAATTTGCCAGCGGGGGCCGAAACGCCAGCGGAAAACTCGACCTGAAGCCGATCCCCCACGTCGACGCCCAGCTCCAACCCTTGGCCACGACGCTTATCCCCGCCGCCCCGCCGG
>JAJYGU010000402.1 GCA_021784975.1 Planctomycetota bacterium | reverse complement strand
CCGATCTGCCGAAAGGAGCCGGGCGGAATTGATCTGCAATCGCCAATACATGACCCTGGCCCGATACCCGAACCAGGGAAAGTGGCTGCGGATCGCCACCGTGCCGCAGCAGGGCGGAAAGCGATACGAGCGGGAAGGCATCGTCCATTACGGCCGCTTCGGCTACCAGAGCGACCGGCCGGCCCGCTGGAAAGACACCGGCGAGTTGTGGATGCACGGCTATTGGGTCCACGACTGGAGCGACGAGTACCAGCCGGTGGCGAAATTGGACTTGCAGAAGCGGGAAGTCTATCCCAAGCCGCCCTATCACCACTACGGCTATCGCCAGGGCCAGCGATTCTATTTTCTCAACGTGTTGGAAGAACTCGATCAGCCGGGCGAGTGGTATCTCGACCGCAAATCGCAGACGCTCTACTTCTGGCCGCCCTGCGATGTGAAGCAGGCCGAAGTGATCTTTCCGGAGCTCGGGCAGCCGATGTGGTTGCTCAAGGACGTGCACAACCTCCGCATCGAAGGGCTCACCTTCGAAGCCACACGGGGCGAGGCGGTCGTGGTGCGGGGAGGGGCCAACGTCGAAATCGCCGGCTGCACGGTGCGGAACACCGGCCAGATCGGCATCGCCATCGAGGGCGGCCGGGCACACCGCGTGCGGAGCTGCGACATCTACGAAGTGGCCGAAAGCGGCGTCGGCCTCGCAGGCGGCGATCGCAATACGCTTGCCCGCGGCGACCACGTGGTGGAGAACTGCCACATCCATCACTTTGCCCGCATCCAACGGACCCACCAACGCGCAGTCAATCTCTCCGGCGTGGGGAACCGCGTGTCGCACTGTCTGATTCACGACGCCCCTCACGAAGGCATCAACTACTCGGGCAACGATCACCTCATCGAGTATTGCGAGTTCTACCGGATCGCCCAGGAGACGGGCGACGTCGGGGTAATCTACACCTGCGCGGATTGGACCTTTTCCGGGCACGAGTTCCGCTACAACTATTTCCACGACATCCACGGCCCGGGCTTGTACGGCTGCCGGATCATCTATCCCGACCTGCCCTGCGGCGGCGTCCACCTGCACGGCAACATTTTCTACGACGTGGATTGGGTGTGCCACACCAACAGCGGCCGCGGAATGCAGATTGAGAATAATATTCTCCTCATCGACCGCGGCATCCGCTTTCAGATGTGGCATCGACTCGATATGTTTCGTTTGGGCGGGGACTGGAGCATGGTGGAAAAGCTGCTAGCCCGCCACTTCGACCGGCCGCCCTACAGCAGGCGATATCCCGAGCTTCGGCAATTGGCCCGCGATTTCGCTACCGAGGACGACCAACTGCTGGCCCGACGGCTCCCCAAGGACAATATCCTGCGGCGGAATGTGAGCTGGGGCAGGAGCTTCCTGCAACTGCCGTCCCAGGCCAGCCTGCAAGACGTGCGGGTGCAGGACAATGTGATCGCCGATGGCGTCGTACTGACCGGCTCGCTCGACGAAAGCCGCCGGTCCAAGACCTATCGAAACGGCGACGCGGCAGCCGCCAAGGTCTTGGGACAATACGGCAATCGGATCGTCGCCGGAGATCCCGGCCTGGACGACCTGGCCAGCCAGGATTTCCACTTCACGCCCGGCTCGCCGGCCACGAAGATCGGCTTCCAACCGATCCCGTTCGACCGGATCGGGCTGTACGTCGATGAATTCCGCAAGCCAGTGCCGGTGCGGGTCTATGCCCCTACGCTGCGGCCGTACTCTGGCACGTTTGGCCGCTCGCTGGCGGTACACATCCTGCCGACGCCGCTGCCCCACAATCCCAAGTGCGTCATTCGCTACACCTTGGACGGAAGTGAACCGCGGGCCGACTCGCCGGTCTACACCGGCCCGATCATCCTCCGGCAGACCAGCACCATCAAAGCGGCCGCTTTCGTTAACGGCGGCCGGGTGGCAAAGCGCTCGGAGTCGGTCTCCGGATCGTACCGGGCAACCGAATGACCTGCCGTTACGCGCCAGGTGGCATGGGTAAGCGAAGCTTGCCCGTGGAGGCAGCCTGTGTTGGGACACGGGTAAACTCCGTTTACCCATGACACCCCGCCTCGCGCCGCGAAAACCGAGAGCGTCCCCTCACTGGCTCTCCGGCATTTGGCCATTCTCGGCCGCCACCGGCTGGGCTGGGTCGATGCGCAGCCAACACAGGGCGCCCACCCCATAAATCACGGCCGCGATCAGGAAATTGATCTGATAGCCGTGGAGCAATCCGGCGGTCTTTTCGGCCGCCGACAGGGCGGTGGTGGCGAGTCTTAGTCGAGCCGCATAGGCATCGAGCGATTGCTGGAGGATGAAGCCGAACATCCAGCTTGCCACCGCGCCGCCGAAATTGCCCACCATGTTCATGAAGCCGGCGACCACGCCCGCATGACGCCGGCCGATGTCCTGGCAGGTGGACCAGCCCGCTCCCATCGTGAAATCGGTGCAAAAACCGGCCAGGGAAATGGTCACAAACAACCAGAAGGCGGTTGGGGCCGCCGGGCAGAGCAGGAAACACACCCCCGACCCCGCCAGCCCCACCACGCCGAACGGCCGCCGGCTCCAGCGGAGGTTGCCGGTGCGGCGGAGGAACCAGTCGGTCAACAGCCCGCCCACCAGGCAACCGGCCGCCCCTAGCCATAACGGGCCGCCCTTGTAGATCGCCCCCAGCGTGCTGGTGGCCGGCACGTCGTAACGGCAGGCAAGATATTCCGGCAGGTAGGTGATGTAGAAATACCAGCCATACGATTGGCAGGCGTACATCAGCCCCAGCGTCCAAAGGTTCCGGCTCAGGAGCACTTGTCGCCAAGGGGTGTCAGCATGCACCGCCGTGGCATGCGCCTGGCCGCTCCGGATCCATGCCAACTCGGCGGCATTGACGGTGGACTTCTCCTCGGGCCGATTGCGAAACCAGACGGCAAACAAGACGCACCAGGCTGTGCCTATCAGTCCGAACGTCCAGAACACCGCCCGCCAATGCATGAGCGGCGGCAAGAGCGAAACTGCGGCGTCCCTACCGCCGGAATCGGTAGCCGGCCGGCGGATTCCTTCTACCAGCAGCATCCAGACCAGGGGCGTCAGACCGCCCATCAGCCGCCCGCACATCCAGACCGCCCCCTGAGCAAAACCGCGCTGTTGAGGAGGGAACCAATTGTGCAGGGCGCGGGTAATATTGGGATAGGCCCCGGCTTCGCCCATGCCGAACAGGAAGCGGACGAGCACCAGCGTCCCCAGGCCGCCGAGCACTACTCCGCCCGCCGAGAGGCCCACCACGCCCGTAAGCGCGGTGAAGACCGACCACCAGAGTACGATGCGGATCAGCACGCGGCGCGGTCCGAACACGTCGCCCAGCCAGCCGCTGGGGACTTCGCACAGGGAATAGGCCAGGGCGAAGGCGGTGAAGACCCACTTCAAGTCGGCCACGCTCTGGAGCCCCAGGTCGTGGACCATCGCGGGCGCGGCCGAGGCAACGCAGACCCGATCCAAGTAGGTGATCATCGACAGCCCGCAGGCAAACCCCAGCACGCCGTAACGCACGCGGCTGGCGGCTGGCGATTCGAGGCTGGCGGTCGCGACCTGGTGCATGGTTTGGCGCCGTGGGGACTGGCTGTTCATTTTTCGGCCCCATTCGGTTGGGCGTGCCCTACGTGCGCAAAGGCCGAAAAATGTGCCTGTCGCCTTACGTGTCCGCGAAGGGGACGGTCTCATTTTTTGTGGCCGACCAACGCTACCGCGTCGGTGCCCGCCACAAAAAATCGGGACAGCCCCCCTATTCAATCCGGTGTCGGATGATGGCCCCTTGATCGGCCGACTCGGCCAGCCGGGCGTAGAGGGCCAAGTAGCCGTTCTTGACCCTTAGCGGCGGGCGTTGCCAACCCGCTAAACGGGCTTGGATCTCAGCGTCGGACAGGTGCAATTCAAGGCGGCGATCGGGGATATCGACCGTGATGGTGTCGCCGTCGGCCACGATCGCCAACGGTCCGCCTTCGGCCGCTTCCGGCGAGATGTGGCCGACGAAGCAGCCATTATTCGTGCCGGAGAAACGGCCATCGGTGACTAAAGCCGTTTTCAAAGCCAGGCCGCGGCCGTAGAGAAGCTTCATGGCGGTGTACATCTCCCGCATGCCCGGCCCGCCCTTGGGGCCCTCGTAGCGGATGACCACCACGTCGCCCTCGCGGACGGCGCCCTCCCGGATTGCCCGGTTGGCCGCCTCTTCGCAGTCGAAACAGCGGGCCCGGCCGGAGAACACCCGCATCTCCGCCGCGATGGCCGCCGGCTTGGTGATGCCGCTGCGCGGGGCGAGATTGCCGCGGACTACCGCCAGCCCGCCCTCGCTGCTCCAGGGGTCGCTCAAGGGGCGAATGATCCTTCGATCCGGCGGCGCCGCGCCGGCGGCGTTCTCGGCCACCGTTTTTCCGCTGACCGTCATGGCATCGCCGTGCAGGATCGTCAGCAGTTCGCGCATCACCGCCGGAATGCCGCCGGCGGCGTGGAAGTCGGGCACGTTGGCCGCCGCAGCCGGGTTCATCTTGGCCACCTGCGGCGTGCCCCGCGATAAGGCGTCGAGATCCTCCATGGTGACCGGGCCGCACTCGGCCTCATAGGCGATCGCCGGGATATGCAGGGCGAGGTTGGTCGAGCCGCCAATGGCCGCGCCCGCCCGAAAGGCATTTTCGATCCCCTGGCGGTTGATGATCTGCCGGGCGGTGATCGACTTTCGGATCAGCTCGACGATCTGGCGGCCGGCGGCTTGGGCGGCGTGCAGCCGGGCGGCGTGGGTGGCGGGGATGGTGGCCGAGCCGGGCAGGCTCATGCCCATCGCTTCGGCCACGCAACACATCGTGTTGGCCGTGCCCAGAAACGAGCACGAACCGCAAGTGGGCAGCACCTGATCTTCCAGGCGGTGAAGGGATTCCCCGTCGAGCTTACCGGCCTGGAACATGCCGAGGGCTTCGGTCAGCGAGGTGCCGTCGGCCGCCCGCCCGTCAAATTGGCAGCCGCCCTCCATCGGTCCGCCCACCACCAGGATGACCGGCAGGTCGAGCCGGGCGGCGGCCATCAACATGCCGGGCACGATCTTGTCGCAGGAGCCCAACAACACCAGGCCGTCGAGCTGGTGGGCCTCGGCCATCATCTCGATGTCGTTGGCGATC
>JAJYGU010000169.1 GCA_021784975.1 Planctomycetota bacterium | reverse complement strand
CAAGCGCTACGAGAACCGCGACGGCTTGCTGGAAAAGCTGCCGAGCTGGGTGTTCGTCGAGTGGTCGGGGGCCAACCAGTTTGTGCAGGACGTGAACTACCCCAGCAACATGCTTTATGCGGCGGCCCTGAAAGCCGCTGGGCGGATGTATAAACTGCCGGAATTGTCCGCCAAGGCCGATCGCATTCGCGACACCATTCGCCGGCAGTCGTTCGACGGCCGGTTCTTCGTCGACAACGCCATCCGCACGAAAGATGGCCGCTTGGAAGTCACCAAGAACCATAGCGAGGTCTGCCAATACTTTGCCTTTTTCTTTCATGTGGCCACGCCAAAGAGCCACCCCGAGCTATGGCGACTGCTCCGCGACAAGTTCGGCCCGGGCCGCAAAGAAACCAAAGAGTTTCCCGACGTGTGCCTGGCCAACTCGTTTGTCGGCAACATGCTGCGGATGGAGTTGCTCTCCGCGGCGGGTAGGAGCCAGCAGATCCTCGACGAATCGGTGGCCTATTTGCTCTACATGGCCGACCGTACCGGGACGCTGTGGGAGAACGACACGGCCGTGGCAAGCTGCGACCACGGCTTCGCCTCGCACATCGTTCACACGCTCTACCGCGACGTGCTCGGCCTGCGGCGTATTGATCGCCTCCGCAAAGAAGTTACCGTCCAGTTCGGCGACGTTTCCTTGGACCGCTGCGAAGGCTCCTTGCCCACGCCGGACGGCCTCATACGGCTACAATGGCAAAAGAAGGGAGATCAAATCGAATATCAACTCCGCTTGCCAGCCGGCTATCGGGCGACGATCACGAACGCGAGCGGGAGGCAAGCGATCGCGAAATAACGCTGGGCCACCTGCCGCATCGGGGCGGCGACGGCTTGAGACCAACCCGTGCCGCCCTACAAAAGAGGCTGACTAGCGTCTAACGCCGGCATGGCGCCATCCTCCCCGCCTTGTTCAACACGGAGGTTAACAATCCGGCTGATGACCCACGCGAATAGTTCGCCGACGAGCGATCGCCACTGCGACCCGGAGTCAATCGACAAGCGAGGAGAGCCGACTGAAATGGGAGCGCTCACTGACATATTTGCTGCCACTGATGCAGAGGCAGCCTCGCTTTCTCTGGAACAAATACCAATCCAGGTGTTCCCCGGCATTGAAGCGAAGCATTGGGATCCCATAAAGTTCGGCACCCTTCAGAACATCCTCTTGGGGACCGGCGTGCAAGATGCGATTCGGCAACAGGAAATGGTCCGCGAAGCCTCAGAAGACGGGCCTTGGATTACCCGTATTCCACCGCCGCTTTTCGACGCGATTGCTGGAATGGACGAAGAGCGAATCAAAGAGGTTGCCGAACGATGGCGCCGGACTGAAGAGTATAAACTCGACAGGTGGGCACTGTCCGACGTTAGACATTAGGCACTGGCTTCAAGGGCCAAAACACGGACGCGCTCCGCTCGCAGCTAGCGATTCGCCGTGGCGGCTCTGCTCACTCCTCGGCGCTGGACGAACGATTCGCCTTCTTCTTCGCGTGGTCGGCCCCGTCTTTGCGCGCAGTCCGGGGAGTGGCCTTTTTCCGTACGCCGGAGAGCGGCTCGAGCTTCTCGACTTTGACCTCTTGGGCTTGCACGATGTGCGACCCTTGGGCGGCCATCTGGTTCTGAATGCCTCGGGGATTCTGTGCAAACGGAGGCTGGAACATCCGCGCTGGTCGCTGAATCGCGGTCCGGTTGGGCACCTCCAGGCCGCGCACGGTAACCTTGTCGCCCTCGGCGGCGTAAGCCAGGTTGCTCATGTCCACCGTGATTTTCGGGCTTTCCGCCAACTTGACTTGGATGTGCGGAGAGCGCGGGGCTTGAACGATCAAGAGATTGTCCTTCTTGTTGAAGCTCACCACGCGGCCGATGACGTGGTGCGGACCGGGCTCGATGCCCTTGCCCTCGCTGCCGTTATGGACGGGCGCCTTGGCGGCCTTGCGTTCCCCATCGCTGGCGCCCTTGCGAGCGGCGACTTGAACTCCCCCCGAAGCCGCCTCGGAGACGCCCAACCGCTTGTCGCGTGGACCGATGAGCGTCAAGTCGCCAAGCTCGCCGCTTCCCTTGCCCTGGGCGTCCAGATCCGCCTGAAACTCCACGGTGAGCCCGCGCTTCAAGAAATCGGACTCGGCGGTGCCGGTGAGGTGGATCGTCGTTTCAGGGGTGAGATAGACTTGCCAAGGTGGAGACTGTTGGTCTCCACCAGCGACCTGAAGATAGCCCCTGCTTGCCCTCTCAATCGTGCCGGTGAAGTTCACCTGGTGCGGCTGCGATTGCATTTGGCCCATCGCCTGCCGCTGGGCCTGGTTGTACTGTTGTGCCCGCTGCCAACCGTAAAGCTGCGGGGAGAACGGCACCTGGGCGCTGGCCGCCGTTGCCAAACCGAGGACCCCCAAGGTGACAAGACCGCTACGAATGGACATAGCAACCCCCTGTTCTCTGAACCGTTTCCGAAAACCGTGGGAAACCCTCCTTTAGAATACTTCCCGGCGACCCCCTCGGCCAGCCAATTTCCTGGGGACTGTCCCGATTTTTGTGGCGACCATGCCGACCATGCTTCGCATGGTGCCCGATGGTGCCCGCGCCACCAAAATGGAACGATCCCCCGTTGGGCCCAAAAAGTGGCCCCAGCCCCTGTAAACGGTTAGGTCTTCCCTCTACAATGGAGCCATGACGCCCCACGACTCGACGAGACCCGAACCTCAGATCACCGTCCCCCAGTTCATGGCCATGAAGGCAGCGGGACGGAAGATCACCATGTTGACCGCCTACGATTACCCAATGGCGGGGCTGCTCGACGCGGCCGGGGTCGAAGGGATTCTCATCGGCGATAGCCTGTCGATGGTCGTGCAAGGGCATAGCACTACCTTGCCGGTCACGCTGGAAGAAATGATCTACCACGCCGAAATGGTGGGGCGGGCGGTGCGGCATGCCCTGGTGGTGGTCGATATGCCCTTTCCCAGCTTCCACCTCGGCATCCATCGCACCATCGAGAACGCCGGCCGCATCCTCAAGGAGGCCCGCTGCCAAGCGGTGAAGCTGGAAAGCGGGGCGGAGCAGTCCGAGGTGATCGCCGCTCTGGTTTCGGCGGGCATCCCGGTGATGGCCCATTGCGGCCTGCGACCGCAGAGCATTCATCAGTTGGGCGGCTACCGGGTCCAGCGCGACGAGCGGCAGTTGTTGGCCGACGCCCAGGCGGCCGAGCACGCCGGGGCCTTCGCCATCGTATTGGAATGTATCCCCGCCGAATCCGCCGCCCGCATTACCGCCACCGTGCGGATTCCCACCATCGGCATCGGGGCCGGCTCGGCTTGCGACGGCCAGATCCTGGTGCTGCACGACTTGCTCGGCCTCAGTTCCGGCCCGGTGCCGCACCACGTGAAGGCCTACGCCGACTTGAAGACCACGGTATCCGAGGCCGTCGTCCGCTATCGCGACGAGGTCCGCGCCGGCGCCTTCCCGGCCAAGGAGCACGCCTTCCCGCGGACTCCCGCCCGTTCCGACGGCGGCTAGTGCCCGGCGAGGGGAGACTTTCAAGCACCGCCGTCAGTGACCGGTGGCGGCAGGCTATCGGCGGGGCTCGGTTCATCCCAACCCACCAGGCTAACCCGGATTATTCACGGCCGCATCGAAACCCGAAGCGTAAGCGAGGACGCGCAACCCCATTACTGGGGCACCACATTTCCAGTGTGCTGCGTGACTGACGTAAGGTCGTATCAGACCAAACCTTACGGCGCGCGGTTCTTGTGAGGTGCCCACAGTGGTGCCGTCGAGTTTGCACCAGTCTGCATCAACCTGCGTCTCTCTATAGCCGAACTGCCAGGCAACCGTCGTCTTGCGGCAAGGAATCCGCAATGCTTAACTTCGCCTTGACCCCGAAGCCGACGACCAGCGACTCTTGGCCCGGGTGGTCGGCTTCTATCACCACCGAGATACGTCCTCCCGCAGGCGGTGCGCGCTTTCGTCGCAACTGGCGGCCTGTGCGGCCTGCAACTACCCGCAACTGGCCCCCAACGGCCCTGAGTCTTGGTCCCGGTCAGTCTGACGGTCCCACTGTTCCTCCTCGCATTGCTCAAATCGGGAGGAGAACGCTTCGAGTCGATCCGCGGGAAGGACCTGCACCGCTTCCTAAGATCCGGCAAGCCGGCTCACTTCCTGTCATGGGCCAGTTGTGCGGCTGAATGCGGGTGACGTAGGTGAGCACCTCGCGAACTGAGTCCGCTACGGACAGCTTCGACGTGTCGATGTAGAGGGCCTCTTCGGGAGACGGCGGCTCGTAGGGTGCGTCCACCCCGGTCAGGCCCACCAGCCTTCCCTCGTCGTAGGCCCGATAGAGGCCTGTCTGATCTCGGCCTTTGAGGACCTCCAGCGGGGCCATGACGTGGACCTGGTAGGCGGCCACGTTTTGGGCCGAGACCCGCACCATGCCCAGGGCCCGGTTGCGCACTTCCCGGTCGGGGGCGATGCAGGCGATCACCACTTCATTGCCGGCGCGAATGAACACGCCGGCCAGCTCGGCGATGCCGGTCACGTTGACCACCCGATCCTCGGGGCTGAGACCCAGGTGCGGCCAGAACTGCTTGCGGACGGCATTGGCGTCCACCAGGGCGCACGGTAGAGGGCCGACCTTCCTCATGCTCGCCACCAACTGCTCGCCGAGAGCAGACTTGCCGGAGGCCGGCACGCCCGTAATCCAGATCGCTCGTCGCATGGTTCGTGTTCCTTTCGTTAGAGCATTTCAATAAATCCACTGGGACAAACGTCGGCGCACTTTCGACAGCCGTCGCAGGTGGCGTGAGAGACCGAGAAGTACGGCTCGCCCAGCGACGGTTGGCGGGTCTTGGAGAAGCAGCCCGGCGTGCAATACAGCCAGCAGCTTTCACAACCGAAGCAGGCGCCGCAGTTCAGGCAGCGGCCGGCCTCGTAAATTGCTTGTTGGCGGGTGATACCCTGCTCGATCTCCGCTGCATGGTTGTGCAGGCTTTCCTGGGGGGTGAGCTGGTGTTGCGAGGAACGCACCTTGGCTTCGTAAAGGTTGAGTTTCACGCGCCCCGTGCTGACCGGCTGGCGCTTGCTCCGCCGCGGCTGAGGCTGCCCGCGGAGAAAAGCGTCCATACTCAGCGCGGCGCTGAGCCC
>JAJYGU010000219.1 GCA_021784975.1 Planctomycetota bacterium | reverse complement strand
TGCGCGAGACGGCCGGGAAGACCGGACGACGTCTGTTGGAATGGTCGGTGACCACCGGGCTGCGCTGCACCCTGCCCGACGCCTCCGAGGCGCTGGTCGAACCGGGCAAGGTGCTGCCGGCCCTGCAATTGGTGAAGGATTGCAACGCCCCGACCCTCTGCCTGTTCAAGGACCTCAGCCCGCACTGCAAGGACCCGCAGGTGGTCCGCTCGATTCGCGACCTGTATTTCTCGGCCGACTCGCGATTGTGGACGCTGATCCTGCTGGATTCCACCCCGCCCCCGCCCGAGGTCTATCGGCTGACCGTTCCCTTTGACGTCGGCTGGCCGAGCGAGGAAGAACTGGTGGAAGTGGTGCGGGACACCCTCCGCGAGATCCAGCACCACAGCCTGGAGCAGATCGAGTGCCGTTTGACCAAGCGCGAGTTGGAGACGCTGGTGCAGACGCTACGCGGGCTGACCACCGAAGAGGCCGCCCGAGTGGTGGCTGCGGCCGTGCACGAAGACAACGTGCTGGACGGTTCCGACCTGCCGCGGATCGTCGACGCCAAACGCAGCCGACTGGGCACGACCGGCTGCCTGGAATCGATCGCGGCCGACGTTTCGCCCAACGAGATCGGTGGGTTGAAGAACCTGAAACGCTGGCTCAACCTTCGCTGCGCCGGCTTTTCGCCGCGGACCCGTGAGTTCGGCCTCGATCCGCCCAAGGGAATCCTGCTTTTGGGCGTGCAAGGTTGCGGAAAAAGCTTGTGCGCCAAGGTGGTCGCCTCGGCCTGGCACATGCCGCTACTGCGGATGGATCCGGGCGTGCTCTACCAGAAGTTCATCGGCGAGAGCGAATCGCGGCTTCGCGAGGCCCTCCGCCAGGCCGAGTCGATGGCCCCGGTCGTCTTGTGGGTCGACGAGATCGAAAAGGCGTTCGCCTCGGCCAGCAGCGAATCGGCCGACGGCGGGCTGTCGCAACGCATGTTCGGCACCTTGCTCTCCTGGATGCAAGATCATCGGGCCCCGATTTTCTTGATCGCCACCGCCAACAACCTCTCGCAGCTTCCGCCGGAACTGATGCGCAAAGGGCGGTTCGACGAGATCTTTTTCGTCGATCTGCCCGGCCCGGACGAGCGCGGGGCCATCTTCTCGATCCATCTCAGCAAGCGGCGGCGCGATCCCAGCACCTTTGACCTGGCCAGCCTGGTGACCCACTCCGAGGGCTACAGCGGGGCCGAGATCGAGCAAGCCATCGTGTCCGGCCTGTATGCCGCCTACGCCGAAAAGTCGCCCTGCACCACCCAGCACATCATTGCCTCCATGCACAGCACGCAACCGCTGTCGGTGGTGATGCGCGAGCACGTGGCCCGCCTGCGGGCCTGGGCCAAGGACCGCTGTGTCATGGCCGACTGATTGGTTTGTTACCGCCAGCCGATACAATTCAGACATGGACGAACAAGTGAAAATCGGTCGCGCAACCATCGTCCACGCGGATTGTTTCGCTTGGCTGGCGGGCCTGCCTCCCGACACGTGGCACGCCGTAGTCACCGACCCTCCTTACGGCGTCAAGGAGTATGATGCCGACCAGTTGGAAAAGAGGGCCAACGGCAAGGGCGGAATCTGGCGCATCCCGCCGTCGTTCGACGGGCACATCCGCGCACCTCTGCCCCGGTTCACTGCCCTGAACGGCAAAGAACGTGCCCGGCTCCGTCAATTCTTCTTCGAGTGGGGCCAGCTCGTTTGCCGTGCGCTCCGGCCGGGCGGTCATGTTTTCATCGCCACCAATGCCTTCATTGGTCAACTGTTGTATGACGCCCTGGTCGATGGCGGGCTCGAGTTTCGCGGCGAGATTATCCGTCTTGTCCGCACACTGCGCGGCGGAGATCGACCGAAGAACGCCGAGGATGAGTTTCCGGGCGTCTCTTCCATGCCAAAGGGTTGTTATGAACCATGGGGCCTCTTTCGCAAGCCGATGGGAGCGTTGAAAGTCTCCGATTGCCTGCGCCAGTTTCAAACCGGTGGTCTCCGCCGTTACGCGGATGGCCCGTTTGAGGACGTGATACCCAGCGAGCGCACGCCGCAGCGCGAGCGCGAAATGGCCGACCACCCCAGCATCAAACCACAATCGTTCCTGCGCCGGATCGTCTTCGCCGCTTTGCCTTTGGGCGAGGGCGTGATTGCGGACCCGTTCATGGGGTCAGGGTCAACCATCGCCGCTTGCGAAGCGGTAGGCGTCCAAAGCATCGGCGTCGAGCGGCACCGCGAATATTTCGACTTGGCGCGAGCGGCAATCCCCCGGCTAAGAGCCTTGGAAACCGATGCTGACGAATTGGTTGGGGTGGGCTTGCGGCTATTCTGACCGGTAAAGCCAGTTGGCTTCCATCTTCTCGTAGCCCGTGCGGGTCACGCTGGCAGTAATCGTCCGCCGGCTTGTTGCCGATCGACCGGAGAAGGCCCAGTCGCTCTTGGCAAGTTGTGCTCCCACTACCTTCAGGAACCGGAAGGGCTTGGGACCGATTTCCAAACTGGCGTCGCGTGCGCTGTTGGCGTCGAATACGAAAACCATCAACCACGCGTCTTCGGCGTTGTGGCCCTGCCAGCCGCTTGTGTGCCGTGAACCCTTGATTTCGATGCCTTCCGTCCCGTACTGGCAAGCATCCTTGGGAAACTTGCCCTTGGGAACCAGGTCAGGGTGGCCATTGTGGTAGGTGTTCTTCGCCAACGTCTTGCAATACTTCGGGATTGTCGCCGACATGAACTCTCCGACCATGCTGCTGAAGTTTGCCGGCATGAGAAACGACTCCAGACGTTGCAGCCTGCGGCTGTTCAACTGCTGATCGAGGAAGCCGAGGAAATCCAGGAAGTCGGCCATCGCCTTCTGGACGTGGGTTGTGGTAAGGCCATGCGGCAAGACCACCTTCTCGTTGAACCCTTGGGGGTTCAGCGCGACGGGGGTGGATGCGGTGCGTTCGTCCATGATCTTCCTCCGGTGATTCCTTCACCGGGGCGCACTCTACCAAGAGGCGGTACAATGGGCAAGGCCGCTTCGCTTCGGCGCGGAAGTTACCCCACGGGCGGACGACGTTTGCGCGATCGCCGTTTCTTTCGCTTTCCTTCCGCCCGTTCCAGGGCCCAGACCAACTTGTCCACGGTGCCGACGTTCGGGCTGTGCCGGCCATGTTCCAGCCGGCTAACAGTCTCCACTCGTACTCCCGCCTGCTTCGCCAGGTCCTTTTGCGTCAAACCGGCGGCCCGCCGACGGCGGATCAACCTGCGGATATATCAGTCCCGGGGCACCAGGCTCTTCCACCAGGTCGGATCGGGCTGCCAATTCGGTTTCAGGAAATCGGCGTGCTGCCGCTCCAGCCGCGCCTTCAGTTTCAAGGCCGACTGGTGCGCCTTGGCCGCGTTGGCCGGGTCGTAACCGGCATACGGACGCGGCAGCTTTGCCCCGGTCTTTTTGAGCCAGGCCTGAAGTTCCGCCCATAGCTCGGCGGTGCGGGCCGTTTCCCGCTTGGCAAGGTCGTTGCGTTCGCCGATGTCGTCCGGCAGATAGTAGAGCTCGTTGCGGTTGTCCTCCCAGTAATGGATGAGTTTCCAGCCGTCCTTGCGAATGATCGACGAGGGTTCGCCGCCCTGGTTGCCATAGTGGGGATAGTGCCAAAACAACGGCCGGTCGGCGATCGTGCCGCCTTTGAGCAGCGGCAGCAGGCTCACGCCGTCGAGCGTTTGCGGCGGGGCTTGGTGGATGCCGGCCAACGCCAGCAGGGTCGGATAGAAGTCGATATGGCTGACCGGCACGTCGCAGGTGCTGCCCGGCCGGGTGATGCCCGGAGCTTTGATGTAAAACGGCACCCGCAGGCCGCCTTCCCATTGGCGTCCCTTGCCGCCGCGGTAGGGAGCCATGCACGAGCTGTAGCTGTCGCCCGACACCACGCCGCCATTGTCGCCGGTGAATACGACGATCGTTTTTTGGTCCAGTCCCAATTCCCGCAGCCGCGTCAGCACCCGGCCGATGGCGGTGTCGGTCTCTTCGATCAGTCCGGCATAAATGGGATTGTCCTGCACCTGGCGCACGGGCAAGGTGCGGTCAATCTTGAATCGCTCGGCGGGGGCGGGCCGCCGGGAGGCTTTTTCGCGGTACTTGGCCCACAGCGGCTTGGTAGTTTGGATCGGGCCGTGGACGGCATACGTGGCCAGGTACGCGAGGAACGGCTTGTCGCGGTGTTGTTCGATGAAGGCGATAGTCTCGTCGGCCAGGCGGCCGGTGAGCGATTGGCCGCGAGGCCCGTTGGGCAGTTTCGGATTGATCCACGGGGCGTAGTATCCGCCCATCGGACTGCCGGCGGTCCATCCGCCCTTGTTCACGTCGAATCCGCAGTCTTCCGGCCAGAATCCTTGGTCACCCAAGTGCCATTTGCCGGCGAAGAAGGTGGCGTATCCGGCCCTCTTGAACGCCTGTGCCAGGGTGAGGTCGGCCTTGGGCATGTGCCGCGCATAATCGGGCACGGAAAGCTTGACGCCCCGGTGCTTCGCGAACGTATCGCCCGTCTCGGCGCCGATGTAGTCGGTGATGCCGTGCCGCGGCGGATAGACTCCCAGCATGATGCTCGCCCGCGACGGACTGCACACCGAACAGGCGGCGTACCCTTGGGTGAAACGCATGCCGCTGCGGGCCAAGGCGTCGATATGGGGCGTCTCGTAGAACGAGCTGCCTTCGACGCCGACGTCCTTGATTCCGTAGTCGTCAATCAAAATAAACAGGACGTTCGGCCTGTCTGCGGGTTTCCGGGCGACGTCGGCAGCGTTTAGCGCGGCGAGCGGCGCCAACAGTAAGGCGGCGAAAATCGGCAATGGCTGTCTCATGGTCTTGCGCCTCGCCTCATTCTCCCCGCTCCGCGCGAATCTTGGCCGCGTACTGAGCAATCCCCTTCATGACCTCGGGCGGAACCACAACACACGATTGCAGCTCGTTGGGACCCGTCGTGACGGCCATGCCAATCGGCTGGGTCTTGGGAAACTCCGGCAGCTTCAGATGCAGTCCGACCTCAGGCGGGACCACCGCCGCGGCCATCCGCGTTACGAAGGCAATAACGCCCGCGGGGCTCACATCGGCAACCATCACCGCATGTGAAGGGAGCAAGGCGGCCGTCTTCGCCACGCCGGCATTGCCGGCCAGGCCCGGTTTGC
>JAJYGU010000050.1 GCA_021784975.1 Planctomycetota bacterium | reverse complement strand
CTCGCGCGGATGCACCAACCCCTTCTTTCGCAAGAAGATAGCCGAGCAACCAGAATCCTCCACCGCCGCAACGACAGCCTCAATAAGCCTTTGGGCGCCAATGGATGGCATAAGGGGACCTGCAAGAATAGCCGGAGTAGGATTGCCTCTGTCTATTGTCTGTTGAGGGGCCTAGTCTTCCCACCATCTTGGGCCAGAGGTGTTTCATCGGAGTCGCCCCATATTCCGGCGGGGTGCCAGAGCTTATATGTGATACTCTTGCTCTTCTTTATTGGCGAGATGCTAAAGAGTGAGCGCTGCGCGTCGAACGGTTTCCGAAATCTGGCGACGGCGCCCTTTAGGTAGTCTTCTATAATCTCTCCGCATATCCATCGCCGCCTAAGACGCTCAGCAACCTCGCCTGTGACGCAACTGCCGGCAAACGGATCAATCACCAAGTCTTTCGGATCTGTCAACATCCTGATGAAGTACTCCGGTATGTCCGCCGGAAATCGCGCGGGATGGGCGTGCAAGCCATTTTCGAGGCAATACCGGAGGTACTGCGAATTACTCTCGGTATTCGCTACTGCGATCACATTCGGTGGAATCGCAGCCTTGTTGTCGACCGAAAACTTCTTACTGATATCATGTCCGCTGGGGCGTCGCTTGGCCTTATAGCCGTTCTTCAACAAATCCCTCATCGCGTCACTGTATGGCACTAATACGCGTCGGTTGCTCGCCTTCGGCCAAGGGGTCTTGGACAACCACCAGATGCAATTGACCGCGTCCTTCACCCGAACCCTGCGTACAGTGACCCATTCTGCTGGCGTCGGTAGCCTCGCAGGATTCCACCAAAAATAGTCTTGAGCCAAATGGAATCCGCACTCCCGACACAGCATTACAAGGAGCTCGTAGTGGTACAGACTGCGAGTCGGCTGTCCCGGTATCCAAGCTCCGCCAATGTCGACGACCAGCGATCCCGACGGTTTCAAGGCTCGGAAAAACGCTTCGCCGAACGGCTTGAACCATGCGAGGTATGCGTCGGCGTCCACGTTGCCATACGTTTTCTTCCGAACTAAGCCGAACGGCGGGCTCGTCATGATCAGGTCGACCGACTCGGCACGCACGTGCTTTTCAAACAACAACCGTGAGTCACCAAGGTAGATTGTGCCAGACTTCGTCTCATGATACTTCCGAAGGTGCTGGCCAATGCCCGGCACGTCCTGCGGTTCGGAAGGCCTACGCTCTTGCTTGCGTTTCGCCATCAAACCAATGCCGTTCTATGAGAGAAAATTGCCTCATTGAGCGACGCCCTCTTTGAGAGTAGGATCGAGCAAGTGTAATGCGGCGTCTCTATCCCGCTAATCTTAGCGAATCGCGATTCGCATTGTCAAGGATTGCGTGAAGGAATCGCACGTCGTTCAAGGGGCGCAGCAGGGTAGTCCTCGCCAACCGAGCGTTGGCAGAGCCGAGAGATCAACATCGTCTACCTCCTGCTCTTACAGCAGTCCATACTTGACCAACGTCCCGCGGAGTTTCGCCTGTTCCGCAGGCGAAAGGCGAGTCAGCGGCATCCGCAGCTCGCCGGTGTCGCGGCCCATAAGCTCCATGGCCGCCTTGATGGGAATCGGATTGGTGGCCAGCCCGAGCATGTCGCGGCAGAGGGGAAAGAGCTTGTGGTGCCAGTTGCGGGCCTCGTCCAGGTTGCCGGAGTCGAAGGCGGCAATCATGGCGATCACGTCCTTGGGCACGAGGTTGCCCACCACCGAAACCACCCCCCGCCCGCCGATCGCCATGAGCGGCAGAGTGAGGCTGTCGTCGCCACTCAAGACGGTCAGGTCCGAGGCGTTGATGATCTGCGAGGCCTGGTCCATCGAGCCGCTGGCCTCCTTCACCATGGTGATGTTCCGCACTTCGGCCATGCGGAGGATGGTGTCGGCCTCGATGTTCTTGCCGGTCCGGCCGGGGATGTTGTACACGCAAATCGGGATGTCGACCGCCTCGGCCAGCATCTTGAAATGCTGGAAAAAACCCTCTTGGGTGGGCTTGTTGTAGTAGGGGGCCACGATCAGGGCCGCGTCGGCGCCGGCCTTGGCGGCCCAGCGGGTCAGCCGCAGGGCCTCTTCCGTGCTGTTCGAGCCCGTACCCGGCATCACCTTGATCCGGCCCGCCGCTGCCTCGACCACCGCTGAGATGACCCGCTCGTGTTCGGCATGGGAGAGGGTCGGGCATTCGCCGGTGGTGCCAACCGGGCAGACACACGTCGTCCCGGCCGCGACCTGGAACTCCACCAGCCGCTGGAGGGCGTCGATATCGATCTGCCCGTCGCGAAAGGGCGTAATCAGGGCCACCGTCAGGCCGGCGAACTCTTCACTGCGGGTTGGCATGGGAGGGATCAGGGACCAGAGGTCAGAGATCAAGGATCAGGGATTGGTGCCGTGAGGCAAGGGGCGGCACACTGTCAGCCGGCAGCGCCCCACGGGCCGCGGCCCACGCTTTCCGCTAGGTTACCAGCCGCTTCATTTGTCGCACGGCCTTTTCCAGTCCCACCATGATGGCGCGGGCAATGATGCTGTGGCCGATGTTCAACTCGTGCATGCCCTCGGTCGTGGCCACCGGCCGGACGTTGCGGTAAGTCAGGCCATGGCCGGCGTGCAAGGCCATGCCGGCGGCGATGATCTGGGCGCCGACGGCCTTGAGCTTCTTCAGTTCTTCTTCCTGGGCCGCGCCCGAGGCCAGGGCGTATTGCCCAGTGTGCAACTCCACCGCGTCGGCTTTCAGGCGAGCCGCCTCGTCGATCTGCCGCGGGTCGGGATCGAGGAACAGGCTGACTGAGACGCCGGCGGCTCGAAGCTGCTCGACCGCCATCGTCACGCGGTCTCGATGGCGGACGACGTCCAGCCCGCCCTCGGTGGTGATCTCCTCCCTGCGTTCGGGCACCAGGGTGGCCTGGCGGGGCTTAGCCTGGCAGGCGATTTGAACGATCTCCGGCTCGCAGGCCATCTCCAGGTTCAGCTTGACGGTCACCGTCTCCCGCAAGATCCGCAGATCGCGGTCGCCGATGTGCCGGCGGTCCTCGCGGAGGTGAATGGTGATGCCGTCGGCCCCGCCCAATTCGGCCAGGGCCGCCGCCCAGACCGGGTCCGGCTCGCAGGTCCGCCGGGCCTGGCGGACGGTCGCTACGTGGTCGATATTCACTCCGAGCAATGGCATATCGGCAGATTATAGCGGTCTGGAAAAGGGCGGCAAGGAGGTATCCATCCACGGGTCAACGGACGCGGCGTCCCTCCGCGTTGTCGGGACAATATCCAGGCTTGTGCATCGCGCGAGAAGGTGGCGAGACGCCGCTTCTACGGCCACCTGGCCGTAAAACGTTGTGCCATGGCAAGGGGGACAGGCACCGTTTTCGGCGACGACCGTGGGGGAATTGCAACATCCAGGGGGCCGAAAACGGAGCCAGTCCCCTGTACGCTCACTTTCCTTGACAACCCGCCGTTTTCCGCCATACTGGAGCCTGCCGAGTTCCTTCGCTGACGTACCGCCGCCGGGACGCCGGAAACGCTCGGAAGCTCCCTCCCGCCACGCAATCCGCCCTCGCACCGGAGTTTCTGCAATGGGCAAGTATCTCGCATCGTGGTTGATCCTGGGCGCGGTCGTTTGTGCGGGCGCGGCGTCGCTTGCGGCGGCCGCAGACGATGCGAACCCGGATGCCAAGAACCAAGTCCCGAAAAGCTTCGCGATGCCTTTTAAGGCAACGACCCGGGCCGCGGCCGTGGCGTGGCAGCAGGAGGCACGGCGGCGACTTATGGACCTGGTTGCGGCGCAGACGCCGCGGCGCAGCGTGGCCGAGCTGCTGCTGGACTTCAAGGTGGAATCGCAAGAAGACCGCGGCGACTATATCCTGCATCACGCCTCATTCCGCTGCAACGATGGCCAGCGCCGAACGTGCCTCTGGACCACGCCCAAGGGGCCGGGGCCGTTTCCGGCCATGCTTTGTCTGCACGGCCACGGCGGCTCGGCCCAACAGGTCTTCGACGCGAAGTCGATCTACCGCGGCTTTGGCGAGCGATTCGCCCGCGGCGGCTATTGCGTGCTGGCCCCGTCGTTTCCGCACCGCAAGTACGCGGCCTCGACGTTGTGGGATCTCATCCGCTGCGTCGATATCCTGGCGGCGCAAAAGCAAGTTGATCCGCAGCGGATTGGCGTCATGGGGCTTTCGATGGGCGGCGAGTGGACGATGTGGGTGGCGGCTTGCGACCAGCGGCTCAAGGTGGCCGTGGTCAGCGGCTGGATGTGCACCACGGAAGGCGTCTTTTCGGTGCCCAACTGCGAATGTTGGGAACTTCCAGGTCTGGTCGAATTGATGGATATCTGCGAAGCGGAACTTCTCATTGCCCCACGGCCGGTGCTCTTTGAAAGCGCCGAAGCCGATGAGTGTTTCCCGATCCGCTACACCCGTGAAGGATTCAATCGCATCCGCGCGGGCTACAAGATTCTCGGTGCGGAGGAGAACTGTCGCCAAGATACCTTCCCCGGCGGCCATGCGGTGCACGGTGACTTGGCCTATGCGTGGGTTGACAAGGTCCTGGACGGCTCGGCTGCCGTTCGACGCCGAGTAGAACTGAAGAACCACGAATCCAAAGGACAGCTCCAAATCCTGCTCGACGGCAAGGAGGCCTTGGTTTATCAGTACGGCAAAGACGTCGATCTGCCGCACTATTATCCGCTGCGAAGCCCTTCCGACCAGTCACTCACCATCGAGCATCCCAACCCCTACCCGCACCATCGGTCAGTTTGGGTCGCTGATACGGTGCAGTTGGCCGGGCATCCGAGTACGTCCTTTTTCATGAGTTGGAACTCGAAGGACAAGAAGAATCCGCAAGCCGGGTTTCGCGATCGCATTCGCCATGTGAGATTCTTGAATCAACAAGTGGGAGTCGCTCGTGCCCGTATCGACGCCCAGTTGCTCTGGGAGGCCGACTATGGCAAAGTGCCGGTGCTCGATGAACGGCGCGAGCTGGATATTCGACCGCTACGCAACGGCGAATACGTGCTATCCTTAGACTTTAAGCTCACCGCATCCTACGGGGACGTGAAGTTCTTGAGCGACCGCACCCACTACGCCTGGCCCTACGTCCGCATGGCGCCGGCTTTTTCTATGGACCACGGTGGCACGATCACGAGTTCAGTGGGCGTTGTACGCAGGGAAGACATCGATGCGAAGGGCATGTATGCCAGGCGGGCCAAGTGGGTCGATTACTCGAATACGGTCGGCGGCGTTACTGAAGGCGTGGCGATCTTCGCCACCGACAAGCAACCGCCGCGCTGGTTCACGCGTAGCTACGGGACATTCGGTCCGCGCCGCCCCGATGCACAGAGCGGCGTGCCGTTCATTTTGAAAAAGGGCGACTCACTCAAGCAGTGTGTTGGCATCCTCGTCCACTCCGGCGACGTCAAGAGCGGGCGCGTCGCCGAGCGATATCAACAATTCCTCGATGACACAATTGATAGGGCTGAACAATGACTCTGACGCGACGCGAATTCCTGCGACGTTCCACCACGGCTGCGGCCGCGGTTGGCCTGCCCATGTTCGTCTCTTCGCGGGTCTTCGGCGCCAACGGCGAGATCCGCCTGGCGGTGATCGGCTGCGGCATCCGCAGTGGCACCCATATCGCCGAGTTCGGCAAGCAGAAGGGGGTCCGCATCGTGGCCGTCTGCGATCCCGATCAGGTGCGCTCGAGCGCCGCGGCCAAGAACATTGCCAAGAGCTTCAAGTACACGCCTGATACGGCAATCGACGTCCGCAAGTTGCTGGAACGCAAGGACCTCGACGCTGTTTCCGTGGCCACGATGCAGTATTGGCACGCCCTAATCACCATCTGGGCCTGCCAACGGGGCCGGCATGTCTACGTGGAGAAGCCACTTTCGCACTTCATCTGGGAAGGGCGGCAAATGGTCCATGCTGCCCGGAAGTATCGTCGTCTGGTGCAGGTCGGCCTGCAAAACCGCTCGATCCTGAGTTGGGCGGCGATGGCCCGGTGGCTTCGCGAGGGGCATCTCGGCAAGATCCAATATGTCACCTGCTTTGCCAACAAGCCGCGACGCTTGATCGGCCGGCGGAGCACGCCCTTGCCCATCCCTCCGACCCTGGACTACGAGCTGTGGTGCGGGCCGGCGCGAAAAGAGCCCATCTATCGCGACAAGCTCCAATACGATTGCAGCTTCACTTGGAACATGGGCGACGGCGAGTCGTGCAACCAGGGAGTCCACGAAATCGATGTCGCCCGCTGGATCCTCGGCTATACGGGCCTGCCGCGGCGGGTCATGAGCATCGGGGGGCGGTTCGTCTTCAACGACGTGGGCGACGTGCCCAACACCCAGATTATCTGCTACGACTATTCTCCCCAGCCGCCGATCCTCTACGAGGTGCACAACCTGCCCAAGTCCAAAGAGTTCATGACGCCCAAGAAGTGGAGCACCCCGCCGGACTTCAAGGGGACCAGGGTGGGCGTGTGCGTGCAGTGCGAAGGGGGCTACACGCTCGGGCCCGCGGCCTTCGATGCCCGTGGCAAGAGGCTAAAGTCGTTCGGGCCGGCGGAAAACCATTTCGTCAATTTCATCGACGCCTTGCGGAGCGGCAGGCAGGAAGACCTCCACGCCGACATCGAGGAGGGCCAGCGATCCACCGCCATTTGTCACGCCGGCAATATTTCCTATCGCCTTGGGCGGACTGCCTCCATCGGCCTGCAGCGGAAGCAGCTCGGCGAGCTGGCCTGCTGGCGCGAGATGCACGAGCGATACGTCAAGTATCTGGGCGATATCGGCGTCGACCCCGACACGTCAATGCTGGGCCCGTGGCTGGAGTGTGACCCGGCGCACGAACGCTTCCAGGAGAACGACGAGGCCAACCGGCTGGTGAAGGGGACCTACCGCCCGCCGTTTCCCGTGCCCGAGGTGTAGGGTCGAGGTCGCGCGCATCACCGGAGGGGTTTGCAAACCGCGCGGGCAATGAATAACCCAGTCGGCGTCGTGGCGAGTGGACCAGCGACCGAAGCCCCACCAGGTCGCAAATTGCCTGCCCCGCCCAAGGTTTGTAAGCCTGGGCCGCGAGGCGTGGGCCGTTCATGCCCCACGCCCCAGGACTCTCCGCCCTCCCCTTATCCCTTGCCCCTGATCGGCGGTGGCACTGCCTCTAAGAAACGGCCGCCGCTCTCGTACCAGCCCTGCCGCAAGAAACGGCACCAGTTCAGGTCGATCAGAAAGGCGACGCATTGCCCGCCGGCGGTCTCCAGCGAGGCAATCATCCGCCGGTAGGGCAACGGCTTGGGATGATAGAATCCCAGACCGCGCTCGGAGAGATGCTTGCCCACCACCACGATCGCCTCGCCCTCGGGGGTGGCGCCGTCTCGGCCGACCGGCGTCAGGCAGATCAAATGGGGAAACGGGTATCGCCCGTCCCGCCGTCGTTCGGCCTTTTCGTTCCGCGGGTGCAAGCCGCTTAGCAACCCCCGAACCTGGACCCGTACCTCGCTGTAGGTCGGGCTGCTGGTTGCGCAGGGGAAGTCGAGTGAAGCTGGCGGGGCTGGTTGCATGGCGGGTTTTCCCGAAGGTCTTCCGGATGTCTTTCAGCAATGAGCACGCAAGCCGGCCGCGGGTTCACGGTCGCGCGCGATTGTCCCGATCTTTGTGGTAGTGGGTGCCATGCCCACGCTTACCGTGGGCGGGGGAAACGGCCGCGCACGGCCGCGCACGGTTACGCAACCGTGGGCATGGCGCCCGCCGACCCCAATTTGACAAGGCACTGGTCGCCGGGGGCTTGAAAAGCTGCCCCCCCACACCGGCTACGGCCGAACGCCCGCCAACTGAACCCTAGGTCAGGAAAGCCCCGGCGTCAAATCGCCGGCCGACACACGCGCCAAGTCGCTGCTGGCGCTCATCGCGGCGGAAAAGCCCGATCTCAGGTTTGACGTTTAGGCGATGGGTTTAGCGAAGCAAGCGGTCAAGCGGCTGGGAAGCAAGGTCAGGCACGGGGTGCCCGACCAACGGGCTGCGAACGCCGCCAAGATCGGTTAAGATAGAGATTTTGACTTTAGCGCCACGTTCCCGAAGAGTAATCCGCCTTGACCAAACCTGCCCGGCTGTTGTTGGCGATCTCCGCTGTCTTGTCGCTTATGGGTGCGGTGCGGGCAGGAGACATCGCGGAGTTGGATTGGAGCACCTGGCGGGGGATGCCGGCCTTCAGTGACGGCCGGGTCATGCCCTTGGATACGTTCGCACGGGAAACGGTCAGCACGATTTGCGGCCGCCCCAATCCTACCCTCGGCCCGGCGGAGCAGGCCGTGGGTAGCCCCGACAGCTCTGCTGTCGGGGCGGCGCAGCCACACGAGGCTCACCCCGTGGGTCCAATCCCTCTTGTGCCCAGCGGCACCCCGACTACCAAGCAATCGGGGCCACCCCGGCCAGGACAGAGCGAGAGCACGAAGCAAGTCGCTTCACCAGCCGAGTCCAAAGCTCGGTCCGTGTTTCCTGACGGCCGACCGCGGACGTTCTCCGCGGCCGAACTGCTGTTTAGTTGGCTGGTCGAGCCGCGGAAATGGCAACAAGTGCCGTTTCTGGCGGCCGGCGACCGGCAATTGCGCGAGGCCCTGGAGATGCCCTTGTTTGATCGCCAAGGCCGCCGCTTGCGATACGCCTCGATTTCCGAGGTGGAAAACAGTCGCCCCCTGGGTCGGCTCTGGCGGGAGATCCAGGAGCGATCCGCCCACCAAGGGAGTCAGTTTCGCCTGACGGGCGTCGAGAAGAAGGCCAAGGAGCTGGTGGACGCCTACGAGGCCTATCGCCAACTGACGTTTGATCCCACCTCGCCGGACGCCTCCCGTCGCCGGTTCATGCAGCGCGTGCGGAAAACCGTCGACACCTGGCGGAAGCTGGCCGGGAGGCTGCAAGAGAGCGAGCAACTCCATAAGGACGACGAGACGCGCCGCCTGATGGTTCAAGCCGGCGGCCAGTTGCAGCAACTGCTGAGCGAAATGCACCGCGGCTTCGCGCTGGACAAGACGGACACCGCCCTGGCCGGCTTTCGTCGCCTCGCCGAATCATTGGCCGATCGGCTGGCCGGCCGTAAAGACGTCGCCCTGGCCGGCATGGCGGCCGAGCTGCGCGAGCAGACGATCGAGACCCAGTTGGCCCTGTTCGACAACGGCGACGGCTTGCGTTTGGCGCCCGCCTTAAGCCCGGCCGCGCTGGAGGAGAACCGCGTTCCGGGCGACGATGCCCAGCCCTGGCTGAGCCTCCAGACGCTGCTGCTGGCCCCCAGCGACCTGTTGAGCGGCTATCCGCAGCCGGAGGTCCAGGCGGTGCGGGCGGCTTTTGCTCAAGTAAAGCAAGCCTATCTCGACCGCGGCGCCGCCGACCGCCCACCACGATTTGCCGAGGCCATGAACCGCTTTGCCGCGGCGGTCCGCGCGTTCGGCCAGAGGATCGAGCCGTTGCGCGAAAAACTTTCTATCCAGTATCGCGATCGGGAACTGATCCAGGCCACCGCCTATCCGCCGCCCGGCTCGACCCGGCTCGAGGTGCTCTACAATCGCCTCGATCCGTTCTTCTGGTCGTGGTCGGTGAGCCTGGCGGCGGTGGTGTGTCTCTCCTTTTCCGGAGGTGGGTTGCGGAAGTCGATGTTTTGGCTGGGGCTGGCGGTGCTGTTGGCCGCCCAGGCGTTTACGCTGATCGGCTTCGCAGTCCGCGGGTATGTGACCGGGTTGGTTCCGCTGACCGGCATGTTTGAGACGGTGGTGTTCGTCGCGCTGGGCGTGGCCCTGTTGGGCATTTGGTTCGCGCTATTTCCCCTGTTCCAGGCAGGGCTCGGCGAGGCGTGGCGGTTGACAGGTGTGCGCGGGGCCTGGGACTGTCCCGCTTTTTGTGACAGGAGGTTGCAAAAAACGGGACTGTCTCTTTCCGCCCGGCGGTGGCCTTCCATTGCGGTCCATTGGTTTCTCCTTGTGTTGCGGACCGCCGCAGTGGTGGTCGTCTTTCTGCTGCTGGTCCGCTGGCGGGAAGGCTTCGGCGGGGGGCTGTTCGACCTGGCGCCGCAACACGCCTTGGGCGCGGCCATGCCGTCGGCCAATGATGTGCTGGTATGGCTGGCCGGCTGGTGCATCCTGCTGGCCGCGGTCTACTTTGTGCCGCGGCTGGCGGTGGCGCTGCTGGCGGCGAGTGTTACCGTTCCGCGGGCGTGGTGGCGCGAGGGACTACGCGGCCCGATGGAAGAGGTCCTGCGGCGGCGGCTGTTTGTGCTGGGCGGGGCGGCTATGAGTTGTCTGACGGTGGCTCTGGCCTGCTACGCCCCGGCGACGGTGATGAAGCGGAACATGGGGGCGGTGGCCCCGGTCTTGCGCGACAACCATTGGCTGGTAGTCCATGTGGTGACCATCATGGCTAGTTACGCCGCAGCGGCCATCGCCCTAGTGTTGGGCAATATTGCCTTAGGGTATTACTTGTTTGGGCGGTACCTGCCCGCTACGGCTCGCGGGCCTGAAGGGGACAGGCACATTGTTCCGCTTCCTAGCGAATGCAGACGCCATAACCCAACAGGCGGAAAAATGAGCCAGTCCCTGCGCTGCCGTCCGCCGGAGGCCTGCGCCGCCTTGGCCGGGTTCACCTACACGGCCGTTAAGATGACGGTATTGCTCCTCACTGCCGGCACGATCCTCGGCGCATTGTGGGCCGACAAGTCCTGGGGACGTTTTTGGGCCTGGGACCCGAAAGAGGTTTGGGCCTTGATTTCGCTGTTGGTTTACCTGGTCATCTTGCACGCCCGCTGGATCGGCTGGGCCGGCGACTTCGGCATGGCGGTGACCGCGGTGCTCGGGGCCACCGCGGTGCTGTTCACCTGGTATGGAGTCAACTTTCTGCTGGGCAGCGGGATGCACGCCTACGGGGCCGGTTCGGGCGGGCAATGGGCGGTCGCCGCGGCGGTGGCCGTCAACTGGCTGTTTCTGGCGGCGGCGGCCGCTCGCTATCTGGCTCATCGCGGCAGCGGAGAGCAGCCGGGATGATTTGACATGCAACCCGACATTACACACCGGTCAAAGCCCTTTTTGATCGCGAAAACGCGAAAGTGCGAAGAGGCGAAAGTGCGGACACGGCCAGAAATTTCTCTTTTTCGCGTTTTCGTCCTTTCGTGCTTTCGCGATGGAAAAAAAGGGCCCCGGACATGGTGGTCGCACGTTGCGCAATGGGCTGTGGCGATCTTGTTTGTCTGGCGGGCCGCTCCGGCAGCCGGGCAGCAATTAGCCGTTCTCCAAAAATTCCCGGCCGATCTGCTGCCGTTCACCGGCGGTGCCCGCCCCGATGCCGAGGGTATGGTGAGCTACAACAAGGGCGGCTTCAAGAGCCCCGAGTTTCAGCGCGGGGCCATGCACTGCCTGATGCGGGGCGTGGTGGAGGGGAATGTGAAAGCGATGGACAACGCTTGGCGGGCGATCGACGCCACCTTCCAGCGCCAGTTGGCCTCGGGCGGCTTCAGCCGCAAGGGCGCCCCGCACGGCGGGCCGGAGGGCGTGGCCATGTGGCTCTCGCTGGTTGACCAGGCGATTCTGGTAGTGCGCGAGAGCCGGTTGGAACCGCGCTACCGAAACCGCATCGCCCTGCTCATGCCGAAGATTCACAAGGCCGCCCGCTGGCTGGCCCAGCCGCTCCATCAAAATGCCCTGCAACGCAACGATGCCCAAACACCCAACCGCTTGCTGTCCGACGCCTTGGCTTACGGGCTGTCGGGCATCTTGGCCGGCGATGCCGACTTGAAACGAGTCGGCCGCCGCTTTGTGGAACTGGCCATGATGCTCTACCGGCCGAGCGACGGCGCGTTTCTGGAAAAAGGCGGGGCCGATTCAAGCTACCAGGCGGTGGCCGCCTGGAACCTGCAGGTCTGGCTGATCTATATGCCGGACGCCAGGCTGGAAAAAATGGTGGACCGGGCCGTCGCCTGGGAGCGGGGCCGAGTGCAGCCCGACGGACAGATCGACGTTACCGGCAACACGCGGACCGGGCTCGGCCAAGAGCAATGGATGGGACACCGCAAGGGGGTGAACCTCAGCGAGATCACCCTCTGCCTCCTCTATCATTATGCCCGCACCGCCGATCCGGAATCCCTGGCGGCCGCCCGGCGCATTGTAGAGTGGCGACGTTTGGAACAACGGCGGCAGAAATAGCTATATTCGAGGGCGAGAAGGATTGTAACCCAAAGGGTAAGCGAGTGACGTAAGCTGCTGCCTTGCTTACGCTTCGGGTTACGATAGTCGCCGCGGCGAATGTTTCACTTTCGCCCGCGAACAGTAGATCTCTCACTCTTGCCGCCGCTCTCTTAGCCGGGTGGTGACGTGCGGGGCCAGCTTGTCGCTGCCGGACGGCGGGACGATTTGAGCCACTGGCAGGTGCCGCAATAGCCAGTCGGTCTGACGGCTGGCGGGCACTTGCAACTGGTTCTCCGGCGCCAGCATCTGCACCAGGTCCACGATCGGCTGCGGCTGCCGCCACGGCTCGCCGAGCATTCGACCGTGCGCATCGGCCAGGATCGTGCCTGGCTCGGCCGGCTGGCAGCAACCTTGCAGGGTGGCGCCGTCGCCGTCCATGGTCAGCAGGAAGGCGAGCTGTTGGTAAGGGACCTGTTCAGGGGCATGGGCGAGTTCGGTGGTGGCGACGAGTTGACACCGCTGGCAAGCGGCCTCGATCAACGAACGGTCGATGGTGCCCGGCCCGGCGGAGAGCATGAGGCTGGCCTGTTCGACCCGTCCCCCGCGGAAGCGAAGGGATCGAATTGCCAGGTTGCCGTTGCCGCTAAGGCGATGGGGAAAATGATCGGTCACCAGGCGATCGAGGTCCAGATCGCTCAGTTGCCCGGCGACCTCGCCTTCCCAACCCTCGGCGGTTTCCTTGGCCCAGAGGCTGCCGCGGAAACGACATCGCGTCCCGATCGCCTTGCACTCGCCCAGAGCCATCGCCAGCACGCCGCACGGCAACTCGCCGCCGGCAGTGTCGAGATCGAGCTCGGTCGCCGGCGGCGCCGCCTGGCGATCGCGGACGGCGCGGATGCGTAACGGCTCGGCGGCGTTGCTGCCCGCCAGACGGAATTGCACTTGGGCGGCGACTCCGCCGGGCAACGTGTCCAAGCTGCCGGCGACCTCGGTGAACGTCTGGGCGGCGGCAGCCCGGAGGGTCACATTGGCCGCGGCAAACTGCCAATCGGCCTCGAGCCGCCCGGGATTGCCTTCCAGCAGGCGCTGCAGGGCTTGCCAGAGGCGATCCAGTCCGGCGGCGTCGATTTCCGGCTGCCAGGCGACCATGGCCAGCCGCGGCCGATTTCCATGCCGCTGGCTCCACGGGGCGGAGGTGACTTTCAGTTGGGGGCTGCGGAGCAAGACCTGGCCGCTTTCCGGATCGGCCAATTCCACTCCTTCGTAGAGGACGGTTCCCGGACGCAGGTGCTTCACGTCGTGGAGGCGGACAATCAAACTGAGACGCCAACTCAGCGATTGGGCTTCGGCCTCGGCCTGGCCCGGCAAGTGCCGACCAACGCACCAGGCTGCCACCAGCACGGTCGGCAGCACCCCCAGCACCACGAAGCTCGCGATGCACAGCCGCCGACGTGTCTGGTCGTAGAGTTGGAACATCCGTGTTCCCCTTAAACCCTAATTGGTGGGGCTCGCTGGGCTCGACCCACCCTACGTTTCTCGCGCTCCACGCCTCACGGCTCACGCCCCACGCTCATTGGCGTTGCTGCCGGAGTTTTTCGCGGGCCATGTCGTGGAACAGCTTCCAGCGGGCCTGCATCTCGATCAGGCTGTCGCCGCCAAACTTATCGACCATCGCCGCCGCGATCTCAAAGGCCACCACGTTTTCCAGCACGCAGCTTGCCGCCGGCACCGCGCACACGTCGCTCCGTTCGTAGGAGGCCGATTCCGATTGTTTGGTTTGCAGGTTGACCGACTCCAACGGCTTCTTCAGGGTGCTGATGGGCTTCATGGCGACTCGGAGCACCAGCGGCTGCGAGTTGGTCATGCCCGCTTCTAGCCCGCCGGCGTTGTTGGTGGGGCGGGTGAAGCCGAAGCAGGGGGTCTCTTCCAGTCGTGGATCGTATTGAATCGGGTCATGGACCTGCGAGCCGAAGCGGCGGGCGGCCTCGAACCCCAAGCCGATCTCGACGCCCTTCATGGCCTGCACCGACATGATTGCCTGGGCGAGCCGCCCGTCGAGCTTGCTCTCCCACTGTCCGTGCGAGCCCAGGCCGAAGGGGAGCCCCGCGACGCGGATTTCGATGATGCCGCCCAGGGTGTCGCCTTGGCTCTTGGCCTCGTCGATCAGGGTCTTGAGCTGCGGGTCGCGGCCTGGGTCGAGGGTATACAGCTCGCTGCGATCGCGCACCGCGCGCTGTTGCTCAATAGCACCGGGCGGTGGGGTCACGGCGATCTGGCCGATCTGAACCACGTAACCCAGGGCGTGAATGCCAAAGGGGGCCAAGAGTTGCTTGGCCAACGCCCCGGCTGCCACCCGGACGGTGGTTTCGCGGGCGCTCGCCCGTTCCAAAACGCCGCGGACCGAACCGAGGTACTTGATCGAACCGGTCAGGTCGCCGTGGCCGGGCCGTGGCCGGGCCAGGTCCTCCATGGTTTCGATCTTGTAGTCGTGATTAGGCACCAAGAGCGTAATGGGACTGCCGATGGATTTGCCCTGCCAGAGGCCGCTCAAAAAGTCGACCTGGTCGGTTTCGAGCTTTTGGCGGTCGCCACGGCCGTAGCCTCCTTGCCGGCGACGGAGCTCAGCATCGATCGGCCCGGCGCTGAGCTCGACGCCGGCCGGAAAGCCCGTCACCAGGGCCACCAGGGCCTTGCCATGCGATTCACCGGCGGTTTGATAGCGCAACATGATGACGTATTCTACCCAAACCGCCCGAACGGGGACAGGCCGATTTTCCGGGATGGCGCATCCGAGGAAATTCCAAATCCGAAGCTCGAAATCCCAAACAAATTTGAAATCCAAAATTTCAAGCTCCGAAACCCGCGATTGGAATTTCGACCTTTGGATTTGTTTGGGATTTGGGATTTCGAGATTCGGATTTGACTGGCGCCCCAGCCGGAGAAAGGCCCCACTATGGCTTGCCCGGCCGAATGTGCAGGTAGCAGCATCCTTCGCCACCGGGCTGCCAGGTGTCGGCGGAGAACTCGAAGCCGGCCGCCTCGAAGGTGCCGTTATCGACCCGGGCGGCGATGCGGCACAGGGTAGCCACCTCCGCGGCCGGCAGGCCCGCCTCCTGCCAGGCGTCGCGCAAGGGGCAGGCATGGAACTTGATGTCGAGCCGTTGAGCATCGCTGGCAATGATCTCGGGCTGAAACATCTTGCCGTCGTCGGCCATGCCGCCCAGGAAGGCGGCTTTCAGTCCGGCCAAGTCGTTGGGTGCGTAACGGGCGTACTTCTGCTTGCCCTTCTGCGTGCCGCGGCGATAGATTGCCCGGCCCATAATGGCGGCGGCCCGCTCGGCGCCGAGCTCGTTGCGCAGCTCCTCGTAGATCAGGGCGTAGATCATCGCCCGATTCCGATACGAATCGTAAAGCTGAGTCCGCAGGTTTTCTTCCGACATGGTAATACCTCCCGATGACGAGTTGCGGGGCCTGCCCCCTTGATTACACTACTGTTTAGGTAGTGTATTGATTCGCCGTACGGCCTGAAAGAGGGCCCAACCGAGTCCGTGCGGATTATAACGCGTTCGGAAACCGGCGGCCGCCGGTCTCTGAGGCTCGACCACCGGCAACCGCATCTGGCAGGGTGGCCAGCACCACCAGATCGTCGCCGTCGCCGAGAAAACGGCGCTGGCGGTTGATCACGCGGATCCTGCCCGCAAAGGCGGCCCGAATCTCCGACTCGGATTCATCCTTGGTGAGGACGTACCGTCGGCCGGGCCGGTCGAGGAACTGCCGCAACTGGCGCATGTCGTCGCAGACCGTGACCGGGCAGTCTGCCGTGCGATGGGCATAGTAGACCAGGCTCTCCCGAAAAAAGCAGTAGGTGGCCAGGGGGACCGTGGAGGGCTCGGAGCCGTCGGCACGAATGGCCGCGAACACCGCCGGGGCATTTTGATGCCGGTCGACGCGAAGGGCGGCAAAGCCGAAGACCACCGTCAAGAAGACCACCGCCGTTACCGCGAAACCGATGGCGGCCGCCTGATGCCGATTTCGCGCCGTGGCCCGCCAACACCACGCCCCGCCCAGCAGAGGAATGAGCCCGATCAAGGCCAACCGTGCTTCGCCGGGCATATATCTTGCCGCTACGATGGGCAGGGCGATTATCATGCCGATGCCGACCAGGATCATCGAGAGCCACGCGTTGCGGAGCCACCAGACTTTCAGGCTGGCCGGCTCGGTCAACCAGCGATCCACAAAGCAGCCGGTCAGCAAAGCCAATGCCGGATAGGCCGGCAGAAGGTAATGCGGCAACTTCGTCTTGCAGATCGACCAGAAGACAAACCAGGTTCCGAACCAACACACCGCCAACGCGACCCCCGCGCGGGTTTGATCGCGGCGACGCATGCGCTGAACCGCATCAACCAAGGTTGGTCCCAAGAAGACCGCCCACGGGAAGAACCCGACCAGCACACCTGGAATGTGGTAGAGGCGATACAGCAACGAGACCAGGGCGGCGACCAGCCATTGGTACGAGCTCACGTCGCCGTGGCCCTGAATAGGCTGCCGGAAGGGGCGAAGGTTGAACTCCAGGAAGAATTGCCGCGGCCATTGCCAGTCGGTCCGCAGGCCGACCCACACATACCAGGGCAGGGCGATGGCCGCCACCACCACCAGCGCGGTGAACGGCCGCATCCACCAGGCCGATCGAAGCAGGTTTCGCCACCCGCGTTCGATCAACAGAAACAGGGCCATGGCCCCCAAGGGCAGGATCGCTCCCACTGGGCCTTTGGCCAGCACGGCCGCGCCGAGGCAGGCATACATCAGGGCCATCAGCCTCCAGGGCGATTTGCCGCAATCGGGCGGCCCAAGGGGACAGGCACATTTTTCGGCCTTCAGGCGTGTGCCAAGAACATGACCCGCACGGCCGCGACCAGCCTCCGGTCGGTGTCCGAAGCCAGTCCCCGGCTTAGCCACCGCCAACGCAAACAACAGAAACGCGGCCGTGGTCAGAAAGGTCAAGGCGGAATCGACAGTGGCCGCACGGGCCGAGACGGTGAAGATGATGGTGGAGGCAGTGATGATCCCTGCCCAGAAGCCGATTCGCACGTTGAATAGCAGCCGGCCTAGATGAAAGGTCAATAGCGCCGTCGCCACCCCCAGCACCGCCGAAAAGAACCGCGCGGCGAACTCGTTGACGCCGAACAGGTCAAAACCCACCATCATCGTCCAGAACATCAGCGGCGGCTTTTCGGGAAACAGGTGGCCGTTGAACATCGGCACTACCCAATCGCCGCGCTCGTGCATTTCACGGGCGCAGGAGGCGTAAAGGGCCTCATCCATGTCCCACAAATGGGCCCCCCCGAGGTGCACAAAGAAGACCATCCCCGCCGCGGCAATGATCCAGAGTTGATAGCGTGCTTGCTCGGGCATATTGGGAGCGTTTACGGCTTTCCGACCTTGACACCAGGCGACGGAACGTTTAAGAGCATGTCTTGAGAGTCTAAACCGTCCCTCCCGCTTCGCCAACAGCAATCTTGTGATGCCCGCACGATCTTCGCGGTTCTGGCTGCCGCTAGGTTTAGCGCTGGCCGGCAGCGCGGCCTTATCCGTCGATCTGCCGATCGCGCACACCCTGCGGGAGTGGAACCACTCCGAGACCGTCCACGCCTATCTTGACTATTTCGATGTCTTTGAGCCGTTCGGCCAATGCCTGATGGGGGTGCTGGTGGTGGCGGCGCTAATGCATCAACTCGATGCGTCCCGCCGCTGGGCCATCCCGCGGCTGGCAGCCTGTACGGCGGCCGGCGGTCTGATGGCCGACCTGCTGAAGATGTTGCTGGCTCGCACGCGGCCCTACGACTTTGCCTTTGACGGCTCGGTGTGGAGCACGTTCGGGCCGTGGCTGCCGGGCTGGAGCGCCGGTAGCGGCGGCCAGAGCTTCCCCTCCGGCCACACGGCCACTGCCGCGGCCCTGGCCGCGGCTTTGATGTGGCTGTATCCCAACGGCCGGCGACTGTTCGTGGCGCTTGTGATTCTGGTGGGCTGCCAGCGCATCGTGAGTGGGGCCCATTTCCCCAGCGACGTGCTGTTCGGCGCCGCTGCCGGCTGCCTGATGGCCCAGGGCTTTCTGCAAGTAGGCCACTTGTCGCAATGGTTTACCCGCCGGGAAGCGGCCTGGCGCACCAGCCGCGCTCCGTCACTGAAAAATCCCGGCTAGCGGCTGCTGAGCTCGTGGACCGCGTCGACCAAGGCGACCGCGTGTTCGACGGGGGTTTGCGGCAGGACGCCGTGGCCGAGACTGAAGATGTGTCCGGGCCGGCGGCCGGCCTGGCCCAAGACCTCGCGGACGCGGCGGCGGATCTCGACCGGTTCGGCCAGTAGCACCGCCGGGTCGAGATTGCCCTGAATCGCCCGGTCATGGCCGATCAGCCGCCAGGCGTCGTCGAGCCGGATTCGCCAGTCCACACCGACCACGGCGTGCCGAGGCTGCTTAGCATGGGAAGCCGCGGCCGTTGCCCCCTCCTCGCGGGCTTCTGCTGCATTCGGGTGATGGAAGGCGGGCCTGCCAAAAGTCGGGCTCGTCTTCCCAATGGCCTCGCTCATCAGCGGTAGCAGCGCCGGGTTGCCGGTGGCGAAGTGGATCACCGGCGTCTGCGGTGGCAGGGCCTCGATCACCGATCGGCTGTACGGCAGGACATAGCGGCGGTAGTCGTCGACCCCCAGACAGCCGACCCAACTGTCGAACAGTTGCACCACTTGCACGCCCGCTTCGATCTGGGCGTCCAGGAGCAGAGTGACGGCGCGGGCGAGCCGGCCCATCAAGGCGTCCCAGGCCCCGGTATCGCAGTACATGAGGGTCTTGGTCTGGCGGAAGTCACGGCTGGCTTGCCCTTCGATCACATAGGCCGCCAGGGTAAACGGCGCGCCGGCGAAGCCGATCAGCGGCAACGAGGCGGGCAGGCCGGCTCGCGTCTTGCGGACCGCCTCCACCACGAATTGAAGGGGCTCGATGGATTCCAGCTCTCGCAACCGGTCGACTTCGGCAGCGGTGCGGATGGGATTGCCTAGTTGCGGGCCGTCGCCTGGGCTGAACGCCAGTTCGATCCCCATGGGCTCCAACACCAGCAGCAGGTCGGAAAACAAGATGGCGGCGTCGACCCCCAGCCGTTCCACCGCCGTCAGCATGACTTCCGCGCATAGTTCCGGGTTCTTGCACCAGTCCAAGAAAGGGATCTGCTCCCGGAGTTTGCGATACTCGGGCATGTAGCGGCCCGCCTGGCGCATGAGCCAAACCGGCGTTCGCTCGGTCGGCTCGCGACGAGCGGCCTTCATCAGCGGACTGTTCCACCAGGGGTCGGGCATGTAAGGATCGATCCGTGCGTTTGGATTGGGAGGCCGTCGGCCACAGGATGTGCAGAAAGCGACCGACCCGTTCTTGTGGCCTCCTGCCCAAAACCGGGACAGTTCCCCCATCATACGCCATAGGTTCGCCGATCGAAATCCCACAAATCCCACCGCGTCAAGCTGGGTTGGGTTTGCCGACGATTGGGAGATTACACGGGTGGAAACCGCCGAATCGGGCCTGCACAACCGACAAACTTTGACTGGCTTACTGGGGTGGAAAGGTTTGCGCAGAAGGATATGTAAACCTTTTGCTGGAAATACGTTGCGTTCGCTCAAGGCGTTTCAATCGGGCGGCCGATACCCTAACTGACCCTTTGCGAATTGAGCGTGCTGTGGTGGCATGCTTGGAGGGTGCGTCAGGTAACCGGATCGGTAAGAATCGGGTCAAGGAACGGCTCGACGGCCCTGGCGCAGTACACCGTGTAAAGGAGTGGTTGCTCAATGAAAGGCAAGACAATTTTTGGAGCGCTTTTGGTGAGCGCAGCCTTGTGCAGCCAAGGGTTCGGCTTCGAACTCATGAATGGCTTGCTAGGGCTGAATGACGGTGGCTGCGGAGAGTGCAAAGCGTGCGCCACGGCCGCCTGTTGCGCCAAGCCCGCGTGTGCGGAAACGGCCTGCCCGACTTGCTGCGCGCAGCCGGCCTGTTGCAGCCGGTGCCAGTGCTGCCGGGCCACCCCGGTCCGCGACCTGTTCGGCAATTTGAGAGGCCTGTTCGAAGCCAAGGGCTACTGCTGCGAGTCCTGCGGATGCGCCGTGGCCGGCGGTTGCTGCCCGGAACCGGCTTGCTGTGCCAGGCCCGCTTGCTGCAGGCATTGCCACCGGCCGTGCCGGAAGTGCTGCTGTGCCTCGGGCTGCTGCGCGGCCTGTGGGCCGACTTGCCAGGCGAAATGCCACAAGCTGTATCGCCGGCCGGTGCTGGAGTTGCTCGAGAAGCTGTTTGGCCGGCCTTGCCGATGCAGGACGACCTGTGGCTGTGAGACCTGCTGTGCCGCCGGTTGCGGTTGTGGTGGTGGCGGCGCGGCCCCGGCCGCGGCCCCAGCCAAGACCCCGGCTGCGGCTCCGTTGCCCGCCGCCCCGAAGGCGGACCCGTCGGCGTTCCTTGAAGACAGCGACGCCTACCAGGCCAGCCGCAGCTTGGTCCGCAACTAGCCCCTCGCACTGAGCCACGCTGACCTGATTCAGGTCTGTCCGGGAGTCCTCCCCGACAGACCTGTTCGTTTCTTGGCTGCCCACGGGTTGGTAGACGCGGCGTCCCGCCCCGTGGTCCGGCAGTTCCCGGAGCTTGTGGGCCGCAGAAAAGCGGCGAGGCGCCGCTTCTACGAGCACCGGCCCGTGATCGGCTACTTGCAGGGTTGCCCGTCGCAGGTCACAATAGGCTGCCAAAAACCTCTCTTGCGAAATCGATGATCTCCCGTGCCTAGCTCCGCCGTACAACCTTTGCTGGCCCTATTGGCCAGTCCGGTGGGCGGAAACCCCACCCAGTACATGTTCGAGAAGGCCTGCGCCTTCCACGAATTAGACTGGCGGTACTTGACCTTCGAGGTTGAGCCGGCCGATCTGGCCAATGCCGTGCTTGGGCTGCGGGCGTTGGGATTTCGCGGCGCCCAGTGTGCCGATCCTCACAAGCGGGCCGTGCTTCCGCTGTTGGATCGAGTCAGCGAGACCGCCGCCGCCATCGGGGTGGTCAACGTGGTACTTCGCCAGGAACAAGAACTGGTCGGCGAAAACACGGAAGGCAAGGGGGTGGTGGAGACCATTGGCAGCGCCCTAGAGTTGACCGGAAAACGGGTGGTGCTGCTGGGCGCGGGCGGGGTGGCGCGGGCAGTGGCTATGGAACTGGCCGCCGCCGGAGTGGCCGAGCTCATGATTGTCAATCGGGGCGAACAACGAGCTGCCGAGCTGCTGACCTTGCTGGCCGGCAAGTGCGGCGGAGCGGTTTCGGCGGTCGCCTGGCACGCTGACTTTTCGGTGCCGGCGAATGCCGAAGTGCTAATTCACGCCACGAGTCTGGGCCACGGGTCGAACCACGCGCCGCTGCCTCTGGACGCCCAGACGCTGCGGCCCGAACTGTTGGTGGCTGACGTCCAGGTCGGCACGCCGGCCACCTGGCTCTTGAGCCAAGCCACCCATTGCGGTTGCCAGACCGTCGATGGCCTAAGCATGTTCATCCACCAGGTCGCCTTGAGTTTCCAATTATGGACGGGCCTTGAGGCCGACCGGCTAGTGCTGCGGGAGGCGGTCGAGGAGTTTTGGGAACTATAGACCGCGGTTCTTCGACACTCCCCTCGCTCGCTGGCGGGAGAGGGGTTGGGGGTGAGGGCGGTGTGTAACCAGCATAGAGCGTCCTTCCCGAACCGCGCAACACTTTGCCCCCTCATTCCACTTTCCTATTTGGTCCTGCCTGCACCAAGCATTTAGCCGACCCCATGCGGAATCTTCCTCGCGGGCTATTCATCACCGGCACCGACACCGGGGTAGGAAAGACCTGCGTCGCCGCTCACATCGCTCGAGCGTTGGTCGCCGAGGGTCGCCAGGTCGGCGTCTACAAGCCGGCCGCCAGCGGATGCGCGCGGCAGGGCGATAGGCTGGTCTCGGAAGACGCGGTGGTTCTGTGGAATGCCGCCGGCCGGCCCGGCGAATTGGATCGCGTCTGTCCGCAATGTTTCGCCGCCCCGCTGGCCCCGCACCTGGCCGCCCGCGCCGAGGGACGAGAGATCGACGCCGCCCTACTGCGCCAAGGCATTGAGTATTGGAGGCAGCGGTCGGAGATCGTGCTGGTGGAAGGGGCCGGCGGGCTGATGTCGCCGATGGGCGAGCGGCAGTACGTGGCCGACCTCGCCGAGGCCTTCGGTTATCCGCTGATCGTGGTCTCGCGGAATGTATTGGGGACGATCAACCAGACCTTGCAGACGCTGATCGCGGCGGCCGCGTTCGGGGGCGGCTTCGCGAGTGATTCCCGGAGCGCGGCCGTATCGGCCGTATCGGGCGGGCAGGATGCCCGCGCTCCGGTTAGCGGCCGTCCAGCAACAACTTCCACTTTCGCCAAGGGGACAGTCCCATTTTCGTCGGACGAAAATTGGGACAGTCCCCAACTTGTTCTTGGACAGCCGCTTAGGAAACAGCTTCCTGGCGGTGGCCTGCCGGTTGCCGGAGTGGTGCTAAATCATCCCGCCCTGCCGCCGTCGGATGACGCCAGTCTGGCGACCAATCGCGAGGAGCTCCAGTCCCGGTCCCCTCGGCCGATTTTGGCCGAGCTGTTCTGGCAAGCCGACGATTTCGACGCGGTGGTGGATTGGTTCTCGCTGGCGCGGTAGACTCTTGGCGTGCTGGCAACAATTTCATAGCGACTGGTTAACCTGGATCCTTCACCGCAGAGGCCGCCGAGGACCCCGCGCGGCCCTTGGCCGCAACTAACGAGAATAACGAAGGTCAAATCATGAGACACGTGGACGGGCTCGTTTTGCTCATTGTGGCGGTTCTGACCGCGACATCGGCGGCGGCAGCCGCCGACCGCAGCCTGCCCAAGCCGTTGCCGGATCACCCCGGCAATATCTTCCTGGCGGGCGAGCGGGTAGTGCTCGACTTGCCGGCCGCGACCGGTGGCGACGCCTGGCAAGCTGTGGACTATGACGGCAAGACGGTCGTCGAAGGCCGCGGCGGGCGAATCGCACTTGGCTCGCTGCCGGTGGGCTACTACGAAGTGCGCCGCAAAGGCGCCGCGGCGGATCAGTCGTTGCCGATTTCCCTGGGCGTGCTTGCGCCTTTGAAAGCCCCCACGCCGCGGACCTCGCCGATCGCCTCGGATGTTGCCATGGCCTGGTTCTATCCGGTGGAGAAGATGCCGGCGGTGGCCAACCTCTGCACCCTGGCCGGACTGAACTGGGTCCGCGACCGGCTGAGTTGGCCGGAGATCGAGCCGCAGCGCGGCGTGTTCGCCACGCACACCCGCTACGACGCTTCCGCCGAAATTCAGTCCACGGCAGGACTCCAAGTGCTGCAAGTCAACCACCGTTCACCGTTTTGGGCGAACCCCGAAGGCGGCCGCTTCCCCTTGGACCTCCGCCATGCTTATCGCTTCTACCGC
>JAJYGU010000359.1 GCA_021784975.1 Planctomycetota bacterium | reverse complement strand
AAGACGCCTTCTACCAAAACCAGCCAGGCTGCGGTAGATCATTTTCTGCGGGCTTCCTAAGACTTTCTTGACTAAGCTGGCGGCGCTACCGTGCTGGATTGATAAAGGTCTGAGTGACACCGTGTTTGGGTCCAAGCACAATCCCGACTTCTGGAACAGGGTCTTTGAGACGGGGACCACGCCCACGGGAGTACGGGTACTCGCGCAACCGCTTAACCTGCAGACAATGATTCAAGATTGAACCCCATGACTGAGAGGCCATTATGGCTCAAGTGCCGAGACACCAAGAAGTGATGAAGGCCATCCGCTCACTTGCGCGGCAAACGCAACTTGCCACGAAAGAGGCGAATCAGACGGCGGCAAAGCGACTCGCCCGCGGCGACTACGTCGGAGCCCAGTCGCTAATCAACGTGGCCCAAGCTATCTCGGCTTTTGGCAACGAGGTCTCAGCGCTCAATAGCCGGTGGCGTGAGGTCCGCGCGGTCGGCAAGGGACCCAAGAAGGAAAAGAACAGCCAAACGCCGCTGTGGGAATTTTACCGGCCCATCTTGCAGGCGTTAGTGGCGATTGGCGGCGATGCGACCAGGGAAGACATCGAAGGAAAACTTGAAGAGACGCTGGCCGGCAGCCTCAAGGCTGGCGACCTGGTCACAAATGCACACGGCCTGCCGCGATGGAAGGTGATGGTCGGACGGGCAAGGAAACACATGATCGCCGAGGGTTTCGTGACGGGAGAGAACCTTCTCCGGTGGAAGATAACGAGCAAGGGCGAGCAGGCGGCCAAGAGCGGCGTGAAAGGGAAATAGACACTGATTTCTTCCAGCCGATCCGCGAATCCAGAAAAGCTCGCGCTACTTGCCAATTCCGGAGGCCATGGACAAAACTGTGCTTATCCAGGCGTTGATGGCTAAGACTTCCGAAGTCTCGAAGCGCTGCAAGGCGTGTGCAGGTAAGGCATGGGCGCATAGCGATCCAGGTCGGCTTGGCGGAGGCTGTCATCGACGCCGGATGCGCGGTAGAATTATCGCGTAGCGATCAGCGGTGGCCGCCGCTGCTGACGAACTGTGCCGCGGCCTCGCGAGGGAAAGCTGGAAAAGGAGGCTGTTCATGTCTGTCAACATTGAAGCCTTGGGAATCGATCGACTCACCGTGGGGGAGCGGTTGGAATTGATCGAGAAGATTTGGGACAGCCTGCCCGCAGACATCGCGCCTGGCGACGTGCCGCCGTGGCACATGGCTGAGCTGGCGCGGCGATGCGTGGCCGCGGAGGCGCAACCTGGGCTGGGCAAACCGTGGCGAGAAGTTCTCTCTCGACTTGAGGGCCAATCGTGAGCCTACCTGTTATCGTCCGCCCTGAAGCCGAGGCGGACGTTCAACAAGTCTTCGCAGAGTTGGAAGGGGTGCTGGCTGGAACAGAAAGACGGTTCTTGGTGCGGCTTCAAGAGGTGTTCGAGCGGATTGAGGCAATGCCGCAATTGCACGGGATCGTCTGGCGCGACGTTCGGGCCGCGCGGCTCAAGCAGTTCAGGTACGTGGTCTATTTTGTTCCCTATAGCGATCGTGTCGAAGTTCTCGCAGTGCTGCACAGTGCTCGCGACCCGTCAATCTGGCAATCGCGTACTTGACAAATTCCATTTCCCAGCCACCCGGTTGCCACGGCTACTTGTCAACGCCGGAGACCGTCGATAAAACTGTGCGTATCCCGGCGTTCGTGGCCGTTCGCCGTGGGTAGATCGGTCGCTACGTTTCCGCGGACGAATCCAAGAAAAACCTCTTAGCCAAGCGGGAGAAATCAAGAACATGTGTGCCTCAAAAATCGTGAAGGGAGACAGCATCGGGGCAATCCTGGAGCGTGCGCTCAGCGCCGGCGGGGGGCTGCTGCGGCTGACGCCCAATTGGGTGCCGCGGAGCTTCTTGCAGCCGGGCAAACGGATCAAGCTGGCCCCGACCGACTGGTACGCCTTGGGCACACACCGCGGCGGCATCGACGAGCGCTGGTTCGCCAGCACCACCGAGGCGGCCAACGACAACCGGGCCGACGACGAAGGCTTGAGCTACTGCCTCTTCGAGGGCGAGCGGTTCTTATTGAAAGACGCCGTCGCCGAGGCCGGTCCGCGGATCATCGGCAAGGCGATTTGGGAGAAGTACCAGCGCTGGCCGGTCTACTCGAAGTTCTTCGACAACATGGGCCCCATCCCCCACCACATGCACCAGCAGGCCCAGCACGCCGCTCTAACGGGTCAGCAGGGCAAGCCAGAGTGCTACTACTTCCCGCCGCAATTGAATGCCGCCGAAAACCACTTCGACTACACCTTCATGGGCCTGGAGCCCGGCACCACCAAGGAAGACGTCCGCCGCTGCCTGGAGAACTGGAACAAGGGCGACAACGGCATCCTCGACCTCTCCAAGGCCTATCGTCTGAAGCCGGGCACGGGCTGGATGGTACCCGCCGGCGTGCTGCACGCCCCCGGCTCGATGTGCACCTATGAGCCGCAGTGGGGCTCCGACGTGTTTGGCATGTACCAGTCCTTGGTCGAGGGCCGTGCCGTGCCGTGGGACCTGCTGGTAAAAGACGTGCCCAAGGACAAGCACCGGGACCTCGACTTCATCGTCGAACAGCTCGATTGGGAGAAAAACGTCGATCCGCATTTTAAGGACCACACCTACGTCGAGCCGATCGTCGATCCCGAGCACTCCGGGCCGGGCTACACCGATCGCTGGATCGATTACGGCTGCTTCAACGGCGAGCAGCTCGTATCGGCCAAGGAACTTACGATCATGCCCGGCGCCAAGTGCGTCTTGAAAGACGCGGGGGCGAGCGGCTGGATCACCGTGCAGGGTGGCGGTCGGATGGGCAAGCTGGAGATCCAGACGCCGGTCATGATCCACTACGGCGAAGAGCCGTGGGACGAGGTGTTTATTACCGCGGAAGCCGCCGCCAACGGCATCGAGATCGTCAACACCGGCGGCGAGCCGCTGGTGAGCCTGCGTTACTTCGGCCCGGCCACGCACAAGAACATCCCGGAAATCGGTGACCATAGGAAGAAGTAACAACGAAGCCGTAACCGGCGATCGCGCCTCCACAGAGCCACGACTGCCGATCGCGGCTGGGATCAACACCATGGTGGCTGCCAGACCGAAGAATCGCTCTCCTGAATCGGAGTACGTAGTCCTCTACGGCGTGCCCTGTGAGACCTATGAGGGCATTCTTGAGGCGCTGGGCGAGTACCACTTGCGCCACACGTACGATGACGGCACGCTGGAAATGCGCCGCCTTCTCTACGGAGTGACCTGGGAAGACTACCTAAAACTGCTGGATGCGACGGCGGACCTCTACTTGCGGCACACTTATGAGGAAGGGACCCTGGAAATGATGAGCCCCCGGAAGGACCACGACTGGGTGGCCAAATTGATTGCTCGCATGATCGAGGCGTATGCGTTTGCCACGGATTTCCCCATTCAGAGCGTCGGGTCGATGACATTGCGTGCAACCAAGGCAGGACGCGGAATTCAGCCCGACGAGGCCTACTATTTCGCTCACGAGCCCCTCGTGCGCTGCAAAGACACCTACGAGCCGGAGAAGGATCCGCCGCCCGATCTGGTGATCGAAGTGGATGTGACCAGCACATCCGTGCCGCGGATGCCGGTCTTGGCGCAGATCGGCGTGATCGAGGTCTGGCGGCTTGCTCGCGGTCGCCTGCGGTTCTATCGGCTGAAATCGAAAGGCAAGTACGAAGCGGCCCAGCATAGCAGCGCCTTCCCTTTCCTCAAGCCCGCCGACCTCATGCGGTTTGTGAAGCGGCGCGACAAGATCGGTGAGAACGCGGTGGTCCGCGAATTCGTCGAATGGGCGGAGAAGACCCAGCAGCAAGAACGAAAGTGAGTGTGCCGTCGCGGAGATATCGGGCGGTGCTTGTGTGCCAGGGGCGTTAGACGTTCCGAGGAGATGATGGAATGCTGATGAGGTCCGAGCTAATGGAAAGGGCAGCAGCGTTCGTCGCGCGCGTTCTGGCACTGGCTTGCCGCCCTGGAGTGCAAGTTGCTCGATGAACCGCATCGTCCCAAGTACAACGACAAGGGCTGCTAGTTATGAAGCCATCGATATCTGCACCACGAGAGGCGATCGCCGACTTCTGTCGACGGTACCGCATCCGCAAGCTATCGCTCTTCGGTTCCGTACTGCGCGACGACTTCCGCCCGGATAGCGATGTGGACGTGCTGGTGACGTTTGAGCCGGGAGAAGGTGTCGGCTTCGAGATCTTCGACATGGAAGAGGAGCTGAGCGGCTTGTTCGGAGGGCATAAAGTAGACATCGTTCAAGAAAAATACCTGTATTGGCGGTTGCGGGATCGAATTCTTGAGAGTGCCCAGGTGCAATATGCAGAAGGATGATCTGGTGTACGTCGGCCACATGCTGGAGACAGCCCGGGCAATCGTAGTCAAGACGTCTGGCATTTCGCGATCACGCTTCGACGACGATGAAAACTTGCGGCTCGCGGTAGTCCATCTCATTCAGACCGTCGGTGAATCGGCACGTCGCGTGTCCCCTGGATTCCAGCAAACACACCCTGAGATTCCGTGGAGCAAGATCATCGCCATGCGTCATAAAGTGGTGCATGACTATCTGGAAATCGACTACGAGATCGTTTGGCGCGCGGCCACGAAGAGTATGCCGCCGCTCATCGTCGAGTTGGAAAAACTGCTGCCCGACGACATTCCGCGGAAGGAGAACCAATAGTGAGCGGCAACCACACCAATAATTACCCCAAGCTTCACAATGCCGCCTGGCCGGGCGTGGTCGGCAAGGGGGGCGACGGCGAGCCGCCGATCGATTTGGACACGATGCTCGACTTGACGGCCGACGCCGAGGTCGAAGGCGTCCGCTTCGACGGCTTCGACCTGTTCCTCTTCGAGCCGCACATCAGCATCGACGCTTCGGGGGATGAGCTCCGAAAACTGGCCGACAAGGCCCGCTCGCGCGGGCTGGAGATCGGCACGGTGGTGGCCCCGGTGTGGGCGCCCACCGGCGGCGGCTCGGCCCTGGGCGACGCCGCCCAGCGCCGCCAGTTCCTGGCCCAGGTCAAGAAGGGTTGCCGCATCGCCATGATATTGCGGGAGCTGGGCATCCGCCCCAACGGCGTGGTGCGGATCGACTCGGCCTGCGGGGTGAAGGAATGGCTCGACGACCCCGCCGGCGCCCAGAAGCGGATCGCCGAGACTTTCCGCGAGGCCTGCACGATCGCCGAAGACCACGGGGA
>JAJYGU010000259.1 GCA_021784975.1 Planctomycetota bacterium | reverse complement strand
GGACAGGCACATTTTTCGGCCCGACCATGCTCGCATGGTGCCCGCGGGCCGAAAAATGAGCCAGTCCCCGGCCTGTGTGCTTCGGCAGGGAACCACGCCGCCACCACGGTGCCGGCCGAGCGGCCGTTCCTGGCCACCGTAGGAATATTGTCGGCGCAAACCATCAAGAGGCACTTTTGCTCGGGTCCCTCGGCCACCGGCCCTCCCGACCAGAGGACCACGCGGTGCGGGGCCACGTCCATCCCATTGAGCCAGGCAGCAGTGGCGGCGTCGGCGTGGATCGTCCACGGCCGGGCATGGTGGTCCCGGCGTTGGCGATGATAGTCCATCAGTTGCACTGCCCGTTGCGGGATCTGCAACTCCTCGGCCCGGCCGCTGAGGCTGTTGTCGTGGACCCGATACCGATAGAGGGGCGCATCGCTATCCAGGTGAGCGATCCGGCCGACCAGGCTCAGCCGCAGCCAGTAGTCGAAGTCTTCGATCCCCAAGGCGGGATCGTACTCGCCGAGCAATCGGCCCAGCCAACTGCGGTATAGGAAGCAGGGGCCGATGTAATTGTCGGCGTTCTGGCCGAAGGAGCCGGTGTCGCGAGGAAGACGGATGAGCGGATCGCTCGGCGTGCGGCGGTTGTGCGGCCGAAAGCTGGGGTCGGCTAGCGGCTGGCCCAAGGCGTCGATGGCCAGGTAGTCGGCGAACACCATGCCCGCCTCGCCGTGCGATTGCAGGAAGGCCACCTGCCGCTGCAACTGCTCCGGCGCCATCAGGTTGTCGGCCGAGGTCCAGGTCCAGAACTCGCCGCGGGCGAAGGCAAAACCGTTGCTCAAGGCCTTGGGCAAGCTCTGGTTGGATTGGGTGAGGATCCGCACGCGAGGATGCCCAACATATTCGGCCAACACTTCCTCGACGCCGTCGCTGGAGCCGTCGTTGACAATAATCAGTTCGAAGCTGCCGTAGGTCTGGGCCAACACGCTTTCCACCGCGCCGCGGAGCAGCGGGGCGTGATTGTAGACCGGCAGTACAACGCTTACCAATCCGGGCACATCCCCTGACGGCGGGCCGAGACTCGAAACCAAGTTCCGCCGGCGGAACCGCCACTCGCGGACAACTGCCACGGCGGACCGCAGGCGGTGCTGCACCGGCAGCGGCAAACGGTGAAAGATCGGCCGGACCAGCGGCTTGATCGCCTGCCGCGGCTGCCGCACGGCCCGCGCCCACAGGCTCAAGTGATCGGCCGCATATCGCCAGACTCGCCGCATCCGTTGATAAGCCTTCCAGCCGCGGCTTTGAAAAATCATAGCCAACTGCTGTTGGCAGCCGGCAAGCTCCGCCCGCAATTCCGCCAGCCGAGCGTCGAGCTGACCGCGCTCTTGGGCCAGGCGGCCCTCGAACTGGCAACGCTGTTGCTCCGAGCGGGCCTCAAGCTGTTGACACTGTTGTTGGGATTGCCACAACTGGTCGCTGTGATCCTGCAACTGGCGGGTGTGGCCTTGCAGCAGGGCATTGTGTTTCCCTTCGATGTCCGCCAGGGCGCTGATGTCCTCGCGTAAGCAGTTCAGATCCTCTGCGGAAGCATGATCGGCCGCTGGCGAGGCGTTAGACGCAGCGCCAAGGCAAGTCGTCGAATCATCCCCACGGAGCGCGGGCGTCCCGCCCGCATTTGCCGTGACGGGCGGGACGCCCGCAGTGGTCATAGCGGGCGGGACGCCCGCGCTCTCACACCTGGTTGAGACGGCTGCCTGCTGCCCGCGGCCCAGTAACTCGTGATAGATCTCGGCAACGCGAGGATCATCGGGCAGGGCCTCAAGTTCGTGATGGCGTTGAAACTTGTTGAAAATGGCCAAGGCTTCCGGCTGGAACTCGAGTCCCAGAAAGTGGCAGACGCCCTTTAACCAGCTCCTCATTTCAGCGGGCGTGCGGTCGAAATCGAACCAGAGGACGCCCGGCTCTCGCTCGACCGACTCCAGCAGACGCTCGTTGTAGGCCGCCCAGAGATGATACCCCTCTTCCAGCGACATGGCGTTGCGGACCGCCAGGCTTCGTGCCACGCCGGTCGGGTGGCGGAAACAGACGACCAGGCGATGTCCTGACAGCAGCGGCCTCCACAGGGGAAAGGTCAGCACGGTGCGGGGGTCTTTCCAGCCGCGGGTGCGGTAGGGGACTGTCCCGATTTTTGTGGCGACCACGCCTGGCGCCCAACCTTCGACCGATGCCCTGCTCGGCCACAAAAATGGGACTGTCCCCCTCTGCGCACCGTCTGACCCAGAATTCGGTACGGGCCCCGGGTGGCGGCCGAGTCCGGCCAGAAACCGCTTCATCCGCTCCAAGGTAGCCTGGTCGGCTCGGAGTTCCTTCGGGACCCGGTTCCACGAACCTCCCGATTGCCGCAGAATCGCATCGTTGATCGCGACCACCTCGGAAGACTCGGCAAAACCCTGCAAGTTGTCGGCCGCGGCCGCGGAGTCGGAATCGTCCAAATACAGGCCGCAGGCCTTGAGGGTGGATGCCAGGTAGGAGGTTCCACTGCGGTGCATTCCCAGGATGACCGCGGTGAGGCCGGCTTCACGGGCGGCCGGCGAAGAATCAAGATCGCCGCTTTTTGGGCTGGGACGCACCGCGCCGGCGGGGACTGTCCCGATTTTTGTGGCGGGCACCGACGGGGGCACCCGCTTGCGGGTCACGTTGGTCGGCCACAAAAATGGGACTGTCCCCCTCTGCGCACCCGGACCGTCTGAGAAATCGCCGCAATTCGCTTCCCTGCCTGAGTCGGCCACGCTCATAGCCCACCTCCCCTCCCTGCGACGGCTGGGCGACATCGCCGCAACGGTGATCGTACCCCAATGGGGCGAGGCGAGGCAAGACGAGAATTCTCAGCGCTTCCGCAACGGCATCCGACCCTTATAGAGCCGCATCTCAGCCCGAATGGAGTCTGCCAGGGCCCGCTTGTCCTGCTGGACCGCGAGTTCCAACGCCTGCTGGGCAGTCTGCATCGCTGCCGGAAATTGGGCCGCTTCGGCATAAGCGGCCGCCAACGTATCGAGGGCAACCGGGTCCCGACTGCCGGCCCGCGTTACCGCCCGCTTGGCCAGTGCGACTGCTTCGGCCCCGTTGCGAATCGAGGCGTTCGGATTGGTGGCCATCATCCAGGCCGTTTCGTGAAGCACCCGGCCGTCGTTAGGATGCGACGCCAGCCACTGAGTCCGCTGTTCCAGCAATTGCCGGAGTTGTTCTCGTCGAACCTGAGCCGTGCGGAGATTGTGGTAGGCCTTCGTGTAGCCGGGTTGGAGCCGCAGCGCCGCTTGACCATGGAAAATGGCCTCGTCGAACCGTCCACAATCATTGAGGGCCGCGGCAAGATTGTTGTGGGCGTCCAAGTAGCCGGGCTCGATCTCCAATGCCTTCTGATAGTGGAGAATGGCCTCAGGAAATCTTGCCTGTCGGGCCAGGGTGTTGGCCAGGTGATAGTGGGCTCCCGCGAAGTCGGAATTCAGTTCCAAGGCCGCGCGGAAATGAGCGATCGCTTCTTCTGCTCGTCCGCAATCAGCGAGAGCCATGCCAAGGTTGTCGTGAGCCTTGGCATAGTCGGGCGCCAGTTCCAAAGCCTTCCGATACTGGACGATTGCCTCGCCGAACCGGTGCAATCCACTCAAGGCGTTGCCCAGGTTGTTGTGAGTCCTCGCGTCATCGGGTTTGAGTTCCAGGGCCTTCTCGAACTCGACGATCGCCTCGCCAAATCGTGCCCGTCGGGCCAAGGCGTTGCCGAGCTGGCCGTAGGCCCGCGGGTTCTTGGGCGCCTTTCGGAGCACATCCGCCCAAATCGACACTTCGCTGCGATAATCCCTATTGCGGCGGAAGGTCAGACCTCCCAGGAGAACGCCCGCCGACATCACCAGGACCACGCCGGCTGCCTGCGCGGTCCAAGGCGAGAGGCGCCGGTGACGGACCAGCCACTGCCCGACAAGGCATCCGCCGACCACTGCGGCCGTCGCCACCGGCGCCAGCGGGAGATACATGCGGTGCTCGCAGGCCGCGTCCAGCACAAGAATCGTTGAGGTGGGCGCCAGGATCAGGAAGAAACAACCCCCGAGAAACCCGACCGCGGAGCGCTTCCACAGCCCCCAGCCTGTTAGCCCTAGCAGGCCCGCGATCAGCAGCCCGGACGGCATGATCGCCCCCAGCGTGCGTGCGGGCGGCCAGCAGTAGTCCAAGCAAAAGCCCGTCGGCCAGAATGCCAGGCGCAGGTAATGCACCAATACACCGGATTGCGTCATGAGGTACGACCAGCGGTTGAACTCCTTGTAGGTAATGCTAGCCGTGTCGCTGTAGAAGCCCGTTGAAAACAGCATCCACACCAGGACTCCCCAAGTTGCCGCCAACGCCAGATACAGACGGTATCTCGCCCGCAGCGCACCGCGAAACGAGCCGCTCAAGAATGTGCGGTCATAGAGTAAGACGACCAGCGGCGCGGTGACCATGACTTCCTTGCTGGCCATGCCTAGCAGGCACGCCGCACACGCAACGGCGCTCCAGCGGAACGGCCTGTTCGAGACGGCCCCGCGAATGACGCAATAGAGCGTCAGCAGATAGAAGAGCGAGACCAGCGATTCCGCCCGCTGAACGATGTAGGTCACCGACTCGGTTTGCAGCGGATGGACCACCCACACCAGCGCCACGGCCAGCGCCAGCGGAGTGGCCGCCGGGGCCCACCGATCGCGGAGCGCGGGCAGCAGCAGCGTCCGGCGGAGGATGCCCATAAGCAGCAGCCCGGCCAGAATATGGATGACCAGGTTCGCCAAGTGGTAGCCCTGCACCGCCAGACCGCCCACCGCATAATTCAGCGCAAAGGAGAAGTTCAACAGCGGCCGGCCGGAAACGGTGACCCCCTCGGAGCCCGAGGGTGGACCAAGGGCCTTCCAGACCGGCCACAGGCTGCAGATGGTGGGATTCCGCAGGATCGAGATCCTGTCGTCCAAGATAAATGGACAGCCGAAGGTATTGCTGTAAACGCTCACCGCGGCCAGCAGGATCAATCCCGCGGCCATAGGCCCGGCCCAGCGGGAGTTCCACGGCCACCCGGCTGCCCGCCGCTCCGGGGCCGTCCGGCCCGTAAAAGGGGCGCCAGGCGGCTGGCGTCTCGCCTTCTCCTGCATCTCCGATTTGGTTCGCTTTCGAGCCATGGCGCCTTCTCAGTATATCACATACTTGGCAACCTCCGCGGCGGATAGTCGACGCTAACCCGGATAGTTCACAGCCGCATCGTAAC
>JAJYGU010000068.1 GCA_021784975.1 Planctomycetota bacterium | reverse complement strand
TTGGGGTTGCCGGCGCGGCGGCTGGTTCCTTGGAGACCGCCCGCTGGCCGGCCGACGGTTTCATGGCGAGGTCGGATGATACTGCCGGCGGGAGCATCTCCCGCGGCGGGGCTGACGGTTGCTGGGTGGCCGGCGGCAGGGCCGGCTTGTCGAGGATCACCGCCGGCGGGAGCGGGTCGCGGGGGAGCTTCTTGGTCCCGACTACGATGCGGTACGAACGGATGTCGTTCAGATTGCTAGGCAGGTCGCTTTGAATGGCCTGACCGCTGCGCAGGGCCTCCAGCGTTTGCGGCTCAATTTGGATGATATACTGCCTGCCTCCCTCGGGCAGTTTCTGCCAGCCGACGTCGATCCCCAGCGTCGCCAGGGCCATCGACAGCATTATGGCGCCCATCGCAGTCCTCCCAGCGGCTTAGGGCCGCAGCCAAAGCAGAGGGTAAATGAAAAAGGCAAAATGTAAAGTGCAAAATGCAAAATAAGGAATGCCCCCTGCAAAGTAAAGATGCTCCGCCAAGCCAGGCTTGTCCATGATCTTCCTGACCGGGATCCTTTGCTGCGTTCAGGATCACACTTTATGAAAACTTCTTGGCGCCAACGGGCTGACTCGCGCTCCTCACCACGCCAGGAAACACGTCCAAATCAAGCTCCTCGACGCAGCCCGCCTTGAGCCTTTCCACGGCGATTGCGCCCATCACGGCGTTATCCGTGCACAGTCGTGGCGGGGCAATGTGCAAGTCAACCCCCAGCCGCTGGGCTTCTTCCCCCAGCCGCTGACGGATGCGCCCGTTGGCCGCCACGCCGCCTCCCACGCACAGGGTCCGCATGCCGGTTTGCTCAAGGGCCGCAAAGGCCTTGGCCACCAGGCAGTCGGCCACCGCCTCCTGGAAGCTGGCCGCCAGGTCGGCAATTTGCTGCCCGGTCAAGCGGACTTGGGCCGGATCGGGCCGGCCGGGTCCGGCGATGGCATAGCGGACCGCCGTCTTCAGGCCGCTGAAACTGAAATCCAGCCGCGGATCGCGAAGGAAGGCCCGCGGCAAGGCGTAGGCCCGCGGGTTGCCGCCGGCCGCTGCCCGCTCGATTGACGGCCCGCCGGGATACGGCAAGCCGAGCATGGCGGCTACCTTGTCGAAGGCCTCGCCGGCGGCGTCGTCGATGGTGGCCCCGAGCAACTCGAAGTCCAGCGGCCCCGGGCAGCGATACAGGCTCGAATGGCCGCCGCTCACGATCAGCCCCACGCAGGGGAAGACTTCGCGGTCGGCTGCCAACCGGCAGGCATAGATGTGGGCCTGGAGGTGATTGACGGCGACCAAAGGGATTTGTCGGGCCAGGCAAAGCGCCTTGGCGGCCGAGAGCCCCACCAGCAGCGAACCGGCCAACCCCGGCGTATTGGCCACTGCCACTGCATCGATTTGGTCCAGGCCGACGCCGGCCTTGCGGAGGGTCTCGTCGATCACCGGCAGGATGCGTTCGAGATGGGCGCGGGAGGCGATTTCCGGCACCACCCCGCCGAAGCGCCGGTGCAAGGCATCTTGCGAGGCCACCACCGAGGCCCGCACCTCCAACCGCTCGGTCACGACCGCGGCGGCCGTTTCGTCGCAGGTGGTTTCCAGGGTGAGGATGTTCACGGCGCTTTGGCCAACTCGCGGGAAAGGTAGCCCACGGCGGCCTGCAACTGACGGTCGACCACCGCCGGCCCGGCGTGTCTGGTGCCGGCGTCCTTGGCGGATGAGCCGGACTTGGCAGTTGCCGGCGGTTGGGTCTTGGCAGCCTGGCCGCTGCGGCCGGCGGGCATGACGATGTCGCGACGACGCCGGTCTTCCAGCAGTTTAAGCATTTCCTCGTCGCCGAGCTTGATCTCGAATCCTTGGTCGGGCATTACGCCCCACTCGTCGCTCAGCTTCGAGTCGGGGAAGCGATGAATATTCTTCCCGCTGGGGCGCTGATAGCTGGCGGTGGTGAGCTTCAGGGCGCTCTTGCCGTTCTCCAGATCGATCAAGTTTTGCACGCTCCCCTTCCCCCAGGTGCGCTGGCCGATAATTACCGCCCGCTTGTGGTCTTGCAGGCAGGCGGCCACGATCTCGCTGGCACTGGCACTGTAGTGATTCACCAGCACCGCCATGGGAAATCCTTCAAAGGTGCCCTCCTTGCGGGCAAACCAAATTCGCTCCGGGCAGTTGCGGCCCTTGGTGCTGACGATGCGGCCCGAGGAGACGAACAGATTGCACACCTCGACGGCCGCGTCGAGCAATCCGCCCGGATCGAAGCGCAGGTCGAGAATCAGACCCCGCAGTTTCTGGGCGCGAAGAGTGCTGAGCACCGTACGCAGTCGGGTGGCCGTGTCGCGGCTGAACACCGTCAACCGCACATAGCCGATGCCCTGTTTGGGATCGAGCATGAAATCCCAGCCGCCGTCCGCCTTGCGCCGATCGCCGAGCACGGTCTCGAGGTGGATCCGCTGGCGGACGAGGGAGATCTTTTCACGGTCCCGCTTGCCAGGGTGAATTACGGTCAGGGTCACCGGCTTTCCCTCTTCGCCCTTGAGCTTGCCGATATCCTCATCCAGCGTCAGACCGTCGGTGCTCCGGCCGTCGATTTCCAGGATCCGATCGCCGGCCAGCAGCCCGGCGCGATAGGCAGGCGTGCCGCACATCGGGCTGATGATCCGCAACTGGTCGCCCTCGATCGCGACCTGGACGCCGATGCCGCCGAACTCGCTCTCCATGCTGGCCCGGAAACGGCCCAGTTCCCGGGGACTGATGTAGCCCGAATAGGGATCGAGTTTGCTCATCATGCCGCGGATGGCTGCCTCGATCAACTCGCGGCGACTGACCTTGGTGACATAGTTGCGTTCGACCTGATCGATGGTGTCGATCAGCAACTTGCACATTTCGTAGTCGTCATCGACAGCCTTCGGCGGCTGAGCGGCCGGCACGTGGGGCTTGGCGGCTTTCGCCGCCGGTGCGGGTGGCTGCTTCGCCGGCGCTACATCGGCCGCTGCGGCCCAACGTGGCAGCGCCAAGCCAATCAAGAGAGCCCACCCACCAAGACGAGCAGAATAACGTGCGATCATCAGACCTCTCCGCCAGCCATGCAGTATAGTGAATCTGGAAGGTTCGGGCAAGGAAACCGCCGCGCGGCGGGTGGCCGTGGAGCATGAGGCGTGAACCGTGGACCGTGGGGCGGGAGTTCGGAGTTCGGAGGCCCCGCATCCCTCCGTCATCTCAACTCATCCCTGGTCCACGGCACACACCCCACGGCCCACGGTCCACTCGTTTTCCACGCTCCGCTTTCGGCTTTCGGCTTTGCGCTTTACTGAGATCCGTTCCGCAGGTGGTGAACCCAAGCCGGCGGGACATTCAACAGGACCGCCTCGCGGCGAATTTCATGCCCTTCCAGCACGGCTCGCATGGCCCGGCCGATGCCGCGCAACCGCTGACGCTCCGTTTTCCCGCTGATGATCGCCCGCAATGGCCGCACGGCCATGTATTCGAAGAACGAAAGGGTGCCGCCGCGGGCCAGCAGCCCGGTCAAAGTCGCCAAGATCCCCTCGACCGAGGCCACCGAGAAGTTGTTCAGGGGAAGCCCGCTGACCACCACATCATAGCAATGGTCGGCGGCCAATTGCTCGATCGGGCTATGGAGGATCCGTGAGCGGCCGGTCACCGCCTGAAAGCCCGGCTCCGATTGAAATCGCTCGTGCAACCGGCGAACGAACACCTCGTTCAATTCCACCAGGTCGAGCTGATCCTCGGGCGCCATGGCGGCCACCAGATGCCGAGTGACCGCCCCGGTGCCGGGTCCCACCTCCAGAATCCGCCGCGGCCGGCTGGGCGTCTGGGCGGCGAAGCGTGCCAACGCGCGGGCCAGAAACCGCCCGCTGGGCAACACCGCCCCGGTGGTATGGAAATGCCGCAGGAACTCGCCCAAGAACAAGCGACCTTCCGAAAACCAACTTCCCATACCCGCCATCCGCCGCGACTTGGAGCCCTTGAATCGGATTCCAGTCTACCGCTCGCCTACGGCTGGCGGAAGGGGACGCCTGAGGGTCTGCCGATCAATTACCGGCCCTAGAAGTCGTACCACAGGCCGGCGCCGATCTGCTGCTCCCAAACGTTGTAGAATTGCCCCTGCTCGCTCATGCCGTTGAAATAGTGGGCGCCGACCCGAAGCAGGTGCCCGCCGGCGCCGCGCCATTGCCAGCCGGTTTCTACGGTCACACTGCCGCCGAAGTCGTTTACCTGCCGCAGGTGGCCGTTGGCGGCGAAGAACGGCGTGCCGCAAGGCGGTGTCGGACCAGGTGGGCTAAGGTCCATGCCAATCTGGAATTCCCAGGGCTCGGGGGGCCCCAGCGTGTGAAAAGCCCAGTCGGCCTCGCCATAGAACCGCAGACTAGGATTGGCGTAGAATGCCAAGCCCGACACCAGCGAATCGCGGGTGTAGTCGATGCGCTCGAAATCGGGATGGGCCAACAGGTACAGATCTCCGATGTGGGAGCAATAGTGGCGATAACCGAACTTCCATTCCCACGGGCCCTGCCGCGTGGTCAGCGGAACGCCGAAAGTATAGTCGTTGCTGATAAGGTTTCGCGAGCTGTCGAGCCGTGGAAAGGCCGCTCCCTCGACGTCGAGTTGCCAACCTTCCGGCCAGAATTCGTTGTCCGTGCCGTAGCGGAGCATGCCCACCCGGGCCCCCAAGGTGCAGTCCCAGATGTCTCCCTGGTGCTCGATGCTATCAAACTCGGCGGCCATCCGTGGCTCGTGGGGCCCGGCCAGGTCGGTCCGGTATAACAACCCGGCGGGCAAGATTTGCCAGGTCCATGGCTCCTCGCCGGTGAGCACCTGCTCCACATAGTTATTGGGGTTAAGCGGAGCGGGGCTGGCCGAGGCGGCGCTGCCGCTGGCGGCGGCAGGCGGTATACCGAAGTCGTTGGCCATGAAGCCAGGGCGGGCGATAGGCGCCGACGGGCTTCCGCCCAAGGGCGCGCCGGCGTAGGGCGCGGCCGGCGTCAGAGCGCTCGCCGCCGGAGCCGCAACTGGCGGGGCGTAGGCAGACGTCGGCGACGGGTAGGAAAACGGGTAGGTCGGTTGGTCGGCATAGGCTGCGGCTGATTGAGGCACCGCGTTGGTAGCCGGCATGGCCTGCTGCAGTTGCGCCGAGGCCTCCGAAACGGCGAGGCCGCTGCCGAGCAGCGAAATCAGCGCGAAAACCAACCACCGGCGAGCCACGGACATGCCACAGACCTCGGGTAGCCGCTTACAAA
>JAJYGU010000157.1 GCA_021784975.1 Planctomycetota bacterium | reverse complement strand
ATTGACTTGCCAATGGCGGCCAAAGGCGTTGAAACTGGTGACGTAGAGCGAGCCCAAATAGATTTCCAGGGTTTGGTTCACGTCTTCCAAGGGGATGCCGAGGGTGGCCGCCTTGGTGCGGTCGACGTCCACGTATAATTGCGGCGTCAGCGAGCGGAACTGAGTGGAGACCCCTACCAAGGCCGGCATCTTTTGCAGCTTTCGCACCAGCTCGTCGGTCTGACTTTGCAAGGAGATCAAGCCCATGCCGGCCCGATCTTCGACCATAAGTTTGAACCCGCCGGCCACGCTCAACCCCGGAATCGGCGGGGCCCCAAATACTAACACTTGGGCGTCCTTCACCTCGGCGGCCCATTGCCGCCGCAAGCGGGCCATGATCGCCTGGTCCTTCAGCCCCGGCCCCCGCCGCTTGTCGAAGGGATCAAGGATGATGAACATCGAGCCAAAATTGGAACCATTGGCCGCCTGCACGAACGAGTAGCCGGCCACCGTCAGCGAGTGGGCCACCCCCGGCGTGTGCCGGGTAATCTCGTCAATCTTCGCCAGCGCGTCGCGGGTCCGCTCCAGCGAGGCCGAGTCGGGCAGTTGCACGGCGGCGATGATCCGCCCCTGGTCCTGTTGGGGAACAAACCCCCGCGGGGCCGAGCTGAACAGCCAATAGGTCCACAGCAGCAGCCCGCCGTAGGCCAGTAAGACCAGCAGATTAATGCGGACCAGCCGGCCCACGATCCAGGCGTAGGCGGCGGTGGTGCGGTCGTACACCAGGTTGAAGCTGCGGAACAGCCAACCCAGGACGGTGTCCAAGAGCCAGGCCACCGGGTCGCGGCGTCCGCCGTTCCGCGGTCGCAGCAGCAGGGCCGCCAAGGCCGGGCTCAGGGTCAGCGAGTTGATGGCCGAGAAGACCGTCGAGGCGGCGATCGTGACCGCGAACTGGCGGAAGAAACGGCCGGGAATGCCGCCCACAAAGGCGCAAGGGACGAACACCGCGCAGAGCACCAAGGCCACTGCCACTACCGGACCGGTGACCTCTTCCATCGCCCGATAGGTGGCCTCGCGGGGACCGAGGCCGCGATCCATCCAACGTTCGACGTTCTCCACCACTACGATGGCGTCGTCGACCACGATCCCGATGGCCAGCACCAGCCCGAACAGCGAGATATTGTTGAGGCTGAAGCCCACCGCCGCCAGCACCGCGAAGCTGCCCACGATGGCCACCGGCACGGCGGCCATGGGGATCAACACCGATCGCCAATTCTGAAGGAACAGCAGGACCACCACTCCCACCAACAAGGCCGCTTCGAACAGGGTCTGGAACACGTCCTGGACCGACTCACGGATGAAGGGTGTGGTGTCGTAGGCGATCGTGTAGTTTACCCCGTCGGGGAATCGTTTTTCCAACTCCGACATCTTCGCTTTTACGCGGTTGGCGGTATCCAGGGCATTGGTGCCGGGCAACTGGAAAACCGCCACGCCCACCGAGGGATGGCCGTCGAAGGTCATGGCCTGGCGATAGTTCTGGGCGCCCATTTCCACGCGGGCCACGTCGCGCATCCGCACCATGCCCACGGACGGCTTGGGCGGCCCGCCGGACAGAGTAGTCCCGGGAATAACTCCCCCAACTGCCGCGCTGAGTGTGCTCAGACTGCCGCTGGCCAAGCCGGCGACCTCGCCGGTTGCTCCACCCATGGGGCTGGGGCTGCCCAAGGGGCTGGCGGCCGGGGCAAATGCGCCGCCGGTGAAGGTTGCACCCCCGCCCACGCTGGCGCCACCGCTGCTCGTTCCGCCGCCGGCGCTGCTGGCGCCGCCTCCGGTGCTCACCCCGCCGGTCGGTGCCACCGGGGCCGTGGCCCCGGCCGTGGTGGCGTTGCCAGGCGAAGCTAGGGCGGTGTATTGCAAGCTGCCCAGGGCGGTCGATAGGCTCAGCCTGCCAACGGTCCCCGGGCTGCTCTGCAAAGGATTCCTGACCGGCGTCGGCAGACTGGTCAGAATCTGGGCCGGGGCCACCGCCGCTGCGGCCGCCGTCTGAAGCGGTTGTCCCCGATCCACCTTGACCACGATGTCGCCGAACTGTTCGGGCGTTGCCAGCCGGCCCACGCCATCCAGAGGCAGGTCGGAGGATTGTCCGCGGGCGGCCGGCGGCTGACCGACACGTCCGGCCGGCAGATCGAGGTTTTCGCGGTTGACGGCGGCGGCCACATCGTTGGCATTGATCCCGTAGGCCGCCATCTTGCGCGGATTGAGCCACAAGCGGATGCTGTAATCCCGCTCACCGAAGAGGATCGCATCCGACACGCCGTCGATGCGGAGCAACTCGTCGCGGACGTTGATATAGGCGAAGTTGCTCAGGTACAGGTCGTCGTACCGGCCGTCCTTCGAAAAGAAGTTGATCACCAGGAGGATGTCGGGCGTGCGTTTGCGGATCTGGATGCCCTGGTTTTGCACCGGGGTGGGCAACTGCGGCATCGCCAAGGCCACCCGGTTTTGCACCATCACCAGGGCCGTGTTGAGATTAGTGCCTACGTCGAAAGTCACGGCGAGCGTGTACGAGCCGTCGTTTCCCATCTGCGAGGACATGTAGAGCATGCCCTCCACGCCGTTGACCTGCTGCTCAATCGGGGCGGCCACCGTGTCGGCCACCACCTCGGCGCTGGCCCCGGGGTAGAGGATGGTAACTTGAATAGCCGGCGGGGTGATCTCGGGATACTGGGCGATGGGCAGCCAGGCCAGCGCGATCCCGCCGGTCAGCGTGATGACGATGGACAACACGGCGGCGAAGATCGGGCGATCAATGAAGAACCGCGGAGACATCGCCGGCCCCCTTACTTGGCCGTGCCGCCGGGCATCGACTTCGGACCGCTCCCGGCCTCCGTCGGCGAGGCGGCTGCCGGGGCTGCGCCAAAGGTGGGCATGGGGATCTGCTGTGTCTGGACCTTCATGCGCGGGCGGGCCTGCTGCAGGCCGCCCACCACCACCCGGTCGTCGGGCTTAAGCCCTTCGACGATCACCCGTAAGCCGTCGTTTTGCAGGTCGCCGGTGGCGACCCGCCGCTGCTCGATTACGTTTTCGGCACTGACCACGTAGACATACTTCAACCCCTGGTCCGATCCGATCGCCCGGTCGATCACCAACAGCGCCGGCTGCGGCTGTCCCAACGGCAAGCGGACCCGTACGAACATGCCCGGCGAAAGCAGGCGAATGCCATTGGGCGGTTTGGGGTTGGGAAACTCGCCGCGGACCGAGATGCTGCCGGTGTTGGGATTCACCTGGTTGTTGACGAAGTTTACTCGCCCTTCGTGCGGAGTGCCGGTTTCGCCTTGCAGGCCGATGAACACCGGCAGCTTGCCCTCCTGATAGCGTTTGAGCTTGCCCTCATTGATCGCCCGCCGGGCCCGCAACAGCGTGCCCTCGTCCACATCGAAGTAAACGTACATCGGGTCCATCGAGACGACGGTGGTCAGCAGCGTCTGGTCCTGGGCCGCCAGGTTGCCGTTCGTCAGATAATAACGGCTCACCTGGCCGTCGATCGGAGAGGTCACCTTAGTGAAACTCAGATTGAGCCGGTAGACCTCCATGCTGGCCTGATAGGCCTTGACCGCCGCATCCGCCTCGTCGACTGCCGCCCGGTCCTGGTCGAGCTGTTGCAGGCTGACCGCGCCCGGCGTCTTGGCCACTTCGCGGTCGCGAGCGTGGGTGGCCTTGGCCAAGGCAAGCTGGGCCTTGTAGAGATTCACTTGCCCTTCCGCCTGATCCAATTGGGCTTGGTACGGCCGCGGATCCACCTCGAATAGCAAATCTCCTTTCTTGACCTCCGCCCCCTCTTTGAACGGCATGCGAACCAGATAGCCGCTCACGCGGGCGCGGATATCTACCGATTCAACCGCGTTCACCCGTCCGGTGAAATCCACATAGTCGGTCACCGTCCGCTGAACCGGTTGACTGATGGGAATAACGGGCACCTGCGCAGCGGGTAACCGCGGAGCGGGCCGCCGACAAGCGCCGACGACCGCTAACAACGCGCCCAGGAGTACGGTAGAGGCCCAATAACGGCGAGTGCAGGGTGAGATCAAGGTGCGCCTACAGATGACGGCCGGATGCTTGCCAACAATGCTATTTTCTGCGTCAGCCAGCCAACTCTGCCGGCCGGTAAACCACCCGGCTGGGCCGGACGCAATGGTCCATCAGACTACAGGAAAAATATTTTACATCCCTAAACGAATTGCGACAATACCCGCGATTCGCAAACCGCCGTGGGCCAGGATACCGCGTCAATTTGGGAAGACTGTATCAAATGACCAATATGATTCGACCAGATTGCAAGCGTTGTATTGGTTGGGCCAGCGATGCCGATGGTAGCACTGGTAGCGCGTTTGTGGCGTTTGTTGCCTCTAGCGGCACGCCGAAAGGCCGCCACCGTGGGGCAAAATCGGCCGGGTGCCGGTTGGCCGGGATTATTCACGCCGCCGGACATGTGCCGTGCCGGGTGCGCAACCGAAACCCGACGCGTAAGCGAGGCTTGAGTCATGTGGCCGCCCTCGCTTACGCCTCGGGTTACGATGCGGACAAGCCATCGAGGAGGGCTTGCTCATGGAACGTGCAGGAACCAGTGCGGCAGAAGGAAGCCAAGGGCCGTGTTCGCCTCAACCCACACTCCGGCAGTCGGCTGTTCATTGCCCGCGCGGCGTCCGATCGGCACCGCCCGGCCTGGCTGCCGCATCGCTGGTCACTCTGACCCTCTTGCTCTGTGGCTGCACCTCGCTGCACGATTACGTACACAATGGATTCAAGGTGGGGCCGAACTATAGTCGGCCGGCGGCGCCAGTGGCGCCGGCGTGGGTCGATGCCGCCGACAAACGGGTGCGTAGCCAGACCGAAGACTTGAGCAAGTGGTGGCGGGTGTTCAACGACCCGGTGCTCGACTGGTTGATCTGCAACGCCTACCACCAGAACTTGACCCTACGTGAAGCCGGCTTCCGGGTGCTGCAGGCTAGGGCCCAGTTGGGGATCGCGGTGGGCAATCTCTTCCCGCAGAAGCAACAGATGACCGGCGACTTCACCCGATACGGCCTTAGCGAAGAGACGGCCAACAATCCGCTCGGCTTTGGCATACCGGGCATCCAGCGTTTTTACCCCCAATGGGATTATGGTTTCAACCTCAACTGGGAACTCGATTTTTGGGGCCGGTTCCGGCGGGCGGTCGAGGCGAATGCCGCCAGCCTGGACGCCTCGGTGGAGGATTACGACGCCGCGTTGGTGACCTTGTTGGG
>JAJYGU010000310.1 GCA_021784975.1 Planctomycetota bacterium | reverse complement strand
TAGACCGATGCTCTATCCAATTGAGCTAGGGGTGCTTCTTAGATCATTCCAGTCTAAGCGTTACACTTTTAAGAATAGCACCGACCACCGACCCTGCCAAGGCCCGCCCGAACTCCGGTCTGCTGTGCTTGCGCGGCTTTGGCCCTTGCTCCCTATCTTTACCAACTCTCAGCCCATGTCCGGAGAAAGGGGACCTTCAATTGCCCGGCATCTTCATGTCGACTTCGGCGTGGGCCGAGAGGTTCTTGTCGGTCATGGTGGCCTCCAGGTCGAGGCCGCGGAACCAATTCAACGGCGGTGCCTGGTAGCCTTCCGGGGCGTGGGCGTCGGTGCCGCCGCTGGCTGCCAGCTTTTCCAAGGCGGTCGAGGTCCAGCGCGGCGGACCATCGGGCGTCTGGCGCAGCTCGTAATGCCCGCCCAGCGGACAGATCAGCTTGGCGTCCAGCAGGAACTCGGCCGCTTCCTTGCACGAGGCCGGCGGGATGTGAAGCTGCTGGTCCAGCGCATGCATCAAACGCAGGTTGTTGAAGCAGGTTTCCTTGGTTCGCTGATAGCCGAGGTCGTTGACCAGCGGGGTAATCTGGGCGTGGGAGAGATCGCCCACCTGGAGCCGGATCTGCGCCGGCCGCGGAGCCTGCTCGAAATGGAGTTGCGGGACGACCGTGGCCAGCACCTCCTGCTGGAACGAGAACACGGTGAAGCGGCCATCCTGGTAACGCCAACCGCCCAGCGGCGAACCGGCGTAGCCGGCGGCATCGGAGACCGGCGGGATGCCCAGATTGAAGATGCCGAGCCAGCCGAGATCCGTGCCGGTGGTGCCGATGTAACTGTCGAAGAGGCTGCGAAACTGGCCCAGGGCGGTCAGCCCGGCCAACCCAAAGCGACCGATGGTGATCGAATCGGACCTTGGCGGATCGTCGCGGAGCCCGGCAAAGATGCGCTGATTGGTGCCGGCGATTTGCAAATTGGCGATGTTGCCGGGAATGGCCGCCAGGCGCTGGTTATCGGCCGGTCCCACCCATTGGCGGAGCAAATCAAAGTGTGAGGTCGCAAACGGGGTCATTAGCACGTCCACCACCACGTGCTCGCGGTCTCTTGCGGTGGCGTTGCGCTTCATGGCCACCATGACCGGGTCGATTCGTCCCCAACGCGAGTGGTAGAAATCGGAGAACTGCCGGTACTCATCCAATTCGCTACGGGTGATCTTGTCGACCGGCATGTCGGGGATCGGCAGGAAGGTGCCGTGATAGCCGCGGATGCTGTCGTGCACCACGCCGTTGGCTAAGACCGTGCGGCCGCCGTCGGGACGGGTCTCAAAATCGGTGGGCAACAGGCCGTCGGCGATCAACTGGGCGATGCTGCCGCCCGGCTGATTCTGGGCGGCGGCCGTCAGCTTGGCCAACTGCACCAGCTCGATGTCGGCCGTTGCCTGGAGCCGCCGGGCCATCTCGACCCGATAATGCGGGCTGGTGATATTGCGAAAAAAGGCGTCGGAGAGGTAGACCCAAATCGTGTCGTTGCGCGCGAGCGGCATGACGCTGCGGGCGTAGCGAAACTCCTTCAAGGCCCCCAGCGCGCCCTCGCCCTTGGCTGTGGCCAGAAAGCGGGCGACGATCCACCGCGAGCTGGTGACCAGGTGGAAGTCGCCGTCGGCCACGTAATAGGAACGCACCGCCCCGTCGGGCGACATGAGGTAGGAAACGGTGTGGTTGCCAATGGTGACCTTCTGTTCCCGCACTCCGCCCTGGGCCAACCGCTCGCTGCGTTGCTGGTTCAGGCTGGTGGAGAGGGCCAGGTTGCTGCGGGCCTGGAAAAGGATGCCGAAGGCCGCCCCTTCGCGAAAGAACATGTCGGTGCCGATCATGGCCACGTCGGCGATCACCGTCGGGCCGAGCATGCGCGAAAGCACGGTCTGCTTCAAAACGAGCTGCTTCTCCACCCGGTCGCTCAGGCCGCGGTTGAGGCCCCGCATGGCGATCAGGTTTTGGGCGTCGCCGCCCCAGCGGGCCAGCGTGTCTTGAAGCCAGAGGAAGTTGCCGAAACTGCCGAAGCGGACATAAAAGCACTCGGCTGGCACCCGCAGGGCAATCGGCTCGACCTTCACGTCGGCCGCCGGTTCGGGCACTTCCAGCGGCGGCAGCGCCAGCGGCTCAGGCAGCGGCTGATCGGCCGGCTGGTCGAGGTGGTTCAAGCCCAAGAGCCGGTCTTGCTCCATCGAGACGCGCAACGATTCCGTGCCGGCGTTGATGCCCAATTCGTGCTGAAGCTCGTCGTAGGCCGATTTGGTTTGCTTCTTAGGCGGCAGCGGCAGGTTAGTCCACTTGGCCAGCAAGGTGGTCAGGTAGTTGTCCAGCAGCGGCGGGTAATCGGGCCTGGTTTCCAGCAGACGCGGGCCACGGGCGTAGTGTTGCCACCACACGGCCAACAGCCGCCGATGGGCGTTGGGAATTTCGCGTGGCACGAGCGTCAGTGGCAGATTGGTGCGGGCCTGGAGGGTCAATTCCAGCGGCTCGGGGCCGCGGAAGAGGAAATCGACCGCCACTCGTGGTGGTCGGTTGAGGATGCTCCGCAACAGTCCGCCCACTTGCTGGCGAATCGGGCCGCCGGTGGTCAACGGCGTGCCACGATCGAGCACCTGACCGAGTAGCGTCCCGAAGGCCGGCGTCTCGACGACCGGGTAGAGCACGCGGCCGTGCGCCTCGACCAGGCCCACGCCCTCCAGGCCCAGCGGCTGCGGCAGCATGTCGGGCGGCAAATCGACCACGATTCGCCCCACGCCAAACGGCTGGCCGACCAAGGCCTCGGCCTCGATCGGCCCTTGGGCCAGCAGCGGACGGCAGCACGCCGCCAGAATCAGAAACGCTCCAAGGAACGACACGTGGCGGGTTGGTAGGACACTAGATGAGCACATGGTAAGAATCTCCACGCCGGGATTGGTTGCCGGGCCGTCGTAAATCGAAGGCGACTCGCTCGGAACCGGCACGCTAATCGAGAGAGTATGAAAAAACGCCCCCCCAGACTGTGGTGTTGGCGGTCAGGTTTCCTTCACATCATAGCGCAGGCGCGGAAATTAGACAACGGCGGGTAGACAACGGCGGGCAATCGCGAAAGGGCGAAAACCCGAATTCGTCGGGAATTAAGGGACACCGTCTGCAAGCGGCCCGCGACCTGCGGCCCTGGCTCGTTTCGTGTTCTCGCTCTTTCGCGCGTTCGCGATCTCGTCCGGGTTTTGGGGGCAATCATACCCGGTATTGGTGTCACAGACCCTCGATCTTGCAATTCTTTCATTTTTCCTTGGTCTCCTTGGCGTCCTCCGCGGTTCGATAAATAATCTGGGGTAGCCGTACACGACGAAGCCAACCGCGGGAGTCCTTCAAGTTGAACGCCGACCAACGCCGCCGTTTTGACGAACAACTGGAGTGGGTCTTAGAGCGGCTGCCGCCCTTGATCCATGAATTGATCGAGAAGGTGCCGCTGCACGTCGAAGACTACCCGTCGGATGAGGTGAGGGATCGCATGGGGGTCGAGTATCTCGACGACCTGTGTGGGCTGTTCACCGGTATTCCGATCGGCGAGAAGAGCGTCTGGCACTCGGGCACGCTGCCGGATGTGGTCACCATTTATCGCGAGGGCATCCTCTCGGCGTCGGCCGACGCTCGGGGCCGCATCCACCGCGACCGCCTCCGCGAACAAATCCGCATCACGATCCTGCACGAACTGGCGCATTACCACGGACTGACGGAAGACGACCTGCGGAAGCTGGGGTACGGATAGGATGGGGCACGGGGGAGTTCGTGAGTTGGCTTATCGGATTGAGTATTCGCCGCGCGGAAATGCGCCGCCGATTGGAAGGTTGAAACCTGGCAGGCGCGGACAGGGCGCGCCCACTTGCCCCTCGCGCCTTGGTTCCTGCGAAAGCTGGGGCCATTCCCGTTTCTGCGCGCTCACGGCCGGAGACTGGCTCCGTTTTCGCCGCCTTCGACGTAAGGAGGCTAGCGACCACCATCGGCGAAAACGGTGCCTGTCCCCTTTGTCCGGGGAAGAAAGCGGATACAGAAACGGGAATGGATCTGCGAAAGCCCCCCTGCTTGCCTGTTCCGGGCCACCGGCATATACTGCGCATCCAGGCTGAGGAGATCATGCCTACCGTAAAAGGTATTGCAGGACCCTACCGATTCTACATACTTTCCTGGAGGCATGGAATGAGCATTGCGGTTAACGAAATAGAGCCCAGGCTATTGGACTTGCAGGTAACAGAAGATGAAATCATAGCCCGCCTGATTGACGGTCGGACCATCAGCGTTCCTCTCGCATGGTCCTGGAGGCTATCAGAAGCAACTCCTGAACAGCGTCAGAATTTCGAGATTATCGCTGACGGACATGGCATCCACTGGCCCGACATCGATGAAGACATCAGTGTAGAGGGAATGCTTTGCGGTTCTCCGGCGCGTCGTCCGAAAGCTTCGAACCCGTGATACACGGCAAGCTCTGGAAGCGAACTTGTCGTGCTCGTGGTCAGCCGCTTGTGGCGGTGCTCGTGCTCGTAATCGAAGCCAGTTCCGATGGCCGAAATCGCGTTCGATCATGACCGGCTCGACGTTTACCGGCTGGCGATCCAGTACACGGCCGAATCCTTCTTGATTCTGAAGGGGAAGCCCCAGCGAATCGTCTCGATGCTCACTCGGATGACGATGAAATTCCGCGGGGACGCTGTACCTATGCAGCAATGGAAGGATGAGGCGGAATCCGAGGACCTATCGTGAACGCGGTTGGCAACGCATTGAAGGTGGTCCGCGATTTCCGGCGACCGTATATCGCGGTGAACGTCGTCGATAATGGATTGGTTAGCCCTGCTGGCAGTTGCTGCCGTCTATGAGCCGACCATAGGGATTTACGTGGGTTCACCTTTGCGATAACTTGCGGCAGGCAATACAGGTCCCCGGTAGCTGAAGACCGTCCAGGGACCGGAAAAGGGGTTGAACAGCTGCACCTGAAGAAGGGAACCTCCTCACCCATGAAAATGAGAAGACTACTTGGCTTCGTGCCTTCGGCCGTGCTTTTGATGGCGGCGGTTGTGTTTGCGGGCGAGACGGGGATCTTTCCCGTGTCGGCGGCACCAAAGGCCGCTCCGCAGCCGGTAAGAGCGTCAAGCCGGCTGTGTTTCGACGTGCGGGATTTCGGGGCCACCGGCGACGGCAAGTCGAACGACACGGCCGCGATCCAGCGGGCCGTGGATGCGTGCGCCAAGCAGGGCGGGGGCGTCGCCCTCGTGCACAACGGCAAGTTC
>JAJYGU010000274.1 GCA_021784975.1 Planctomycetota bacterium | reverse complement strand
CAGCGCCAGCTCGCTCAGGGCCACGGACGCCGCCACGCCCGGCAAGCTCCGGGTCTTGGTGACCTACGGCGGACACGCTTTCGAGAAGCAGCCGTTTTGGGCCATGTGGGATCGACTGCCGGGCATTGTTTATCGCAAGGCCCAACTCCCCCAGGCGGCCGACCTGCTCAAGCCGGGTTTGCAGAAAGACTACGAGGTGATCGTGAGGTACGACATGGTGAAGAGACTCACGCCCCGGCAGCGGGCCGATTTCGTGGCCCTGCTGAAATCCGGGATCGGGCTGGTGTGCCTGCACCACAATCTCGGTGCCCAGGACGATTGGGCGGAGCTCCGCAACATCATCGGCGGCAAGTACCTGCACACGGCGATCACCATCGGCGGCAAGAAATACGGCCCTTCGGAGTATAGTGAAGGCCAAGACATGCGGGTGACGGTGGCCGACCGGCGGCATCCGATCACTGCCGGAATCGACGATTTCAAGATTCACGACGAGGCGTACCGCAAATTCTACCTCGCGCCCGATTCCCACGTGCTGTTGACCGTCGACCATCCCAAGTGCGACCGCGGCGTGGCCTGGGTGCACCAGTACGGCAAGAGCCGGGTGTTCTATCTCATGTTCGGCCACGGCCCCTCGGCCTGGCAGAACCCGAACTACTCCCGACTGCTGGTCAACGGCATCCGTTGGGCGGCAGGAAGCTAGGGCATCAATAAGGATACAGCCCTTTGAGCACCTTTTTGCCGCCCAGCTTCGGCAATTGGTACTTCAGCCGGACCGGCTTCGCGCCCACTTCGATGCCGCCGAGCTTCGCCTCCCAGAGCCAAGTCCACTTCCGCAGCTCGGACCGGTGCATGAGCACCCGGTCGAGCACCTTGGTGCGGCGCTCTTTCTCCCAACCGCCGTAGTGCCACGAGTACTGCCAGATCTCGTGGCGCAGGGTGGCCGCGCCGGCGAAAACCGACTCGTAGCTGGTGGGCGTATCGCGGATGAGCATCATCAGCACGCGGACCGCCTTCGCATCACCAGCCAGATACAGCGGTTCGACGATGTTTTCATAGTGCTGCGATTGCTTGATGTCGCCGAGAATAAAGGCAGCAGCCTCCTCGTCCACCTTGGCGTCGGCGGGAAAGAACGGGTCGAACTCCTTGATGGGCGCAAAGGTGAATCCCTCGATCCGCAGCCGCGGCTTGCCCAGCAAGACCAGGTCGTATTTTCCTGGCGGCAAATCGCGGAAGACCCATTGACTGCCGTCGCCGCGAGTGGCGGTTGCATCGACCGCCGGGGCGTCGATCTTCGCTTTCGGGTCCGGCAGCCGGCGATGGTTGCCGTCCGCATCCCAACGTTGGATCGCCCCGACGAAGGTGATCTCTTGTGAACTTCCCCCAAGTTCGACCGTCAACTTGGCGGCCTGGGCTGTAGAAGACGCGGCCAGCAGGATTCCCGTCGCCGCTACTTCCCAAAACCGCCTCATCACCGCGCCAGCCGTCTTTCGCCGAAAATGACCCATGAATGCACCGCCTAGAGACTGCAACCCGGTCACCCTTGATACTCCCCGCCGGCCCCGAATCCGGCCGCGCATGCCGCGATTTCCTCTTTTGCCTGCCGCACCAGGGCTGGCGCGGCCCCGACCACTTCCCAGCGGGCCAGGCCGTCCTCGCTTTGTGAAACCCGCTGGCAGACCTGGAGCCAATCGTCGGCCAGACGGGTCTGCGGGTCGACGTCGAAGGGCAGCCCGCGGCGCATGAGGGTGGCTTCCAGCTCCATTCCGTTTTTCATGCGATCCAGGGCGCGGGCTCCCTGCCGCACAAAATGTTCTTCAACTGCTTGCAGGGCGGCCGCCCGGGCGGTATCGCTGGGGAACCTGTAGCCCCACTCGCGCTCGCGGGCGGTGGTGGCTTGCAGCCGAAAGAGTTGCTCGAAGCGCTGCGGGTCTTCCTGCCACACCCGGCAGGCCAACAGCGCGAGGTACAGCGTGTTTTCGGCGCAATACCGCCCTATTCCCTGCGGGGAAAATGCCTCGTAGAAGTGGGCCGACTCCTCGACGGCTCCGAAGTGGGTCGGGGCCTCGATCAGGCTCTGTTTGATCTGCGAGTGCCCGTTGCGAATCACGTCGACACCGACGCCGCTGCGGGCCATCTCCATGATCGCCAGCGGGTTGCACTTGAGGTCGGCGAACACGCCCAGGCCCGGCCCCGAGAATCGCTTGCGAACCTCCGGCAAGATCGCGGCGTACACAAAGCTCGAAGAGAGATACTGGCCGTCGCCGCGATAAAAATCGATCCGGTCGCCGTCGCCGTCGAAGAAAGTTCCCAACAGAAAATCCCCGCCCACAAGGGTCTGCAAGCCGGGACCGATCGCCTCTTGTTTCACGGGATTCGGATCGCCCAGCGGGAAGAAGCCGTCGGGGGTGAAATGCAAGGGCGTTAGTGCGGCGCCCGCCCGATCGAAGGCCAACATCATTTCCCGTCCGGCAGCCCCGTGCAGGTAATCCTGCAGGATTCGCGCCCCGTGCAGGCTTCCCGGCGCCACGCCCGCCAGTTCCATGCTATAGGCAACATACCGGTCGATCAGCTCCCGCGGGTGGACCCGGCCGCGCCGCCCGCCGTGGCAGGACGCTCCCTCTTGATAAAGCTTCCGAACGGCATCCAGGCCGCCGTCGGGCCCGATGCCGCGGGCGACGGGCGTCAATCCCGGCCCAAGGATCTTTTGGCCCGTATCGTCGGCCGGGTTGTGCGAGGCGCCGATCAGCACGGCGGCGTAATCGCGATGGCACATGGCGGCAAAATAGAAGGCCGACGCCGTGCAGGCCCCCGGCAAATAGACGACCTCCAAGCCGGCATCGCAAAAAACGTCGGCGGCGATCGTCAAGTATTGCGGACCGGTGCGGCGGGCATCGTGGGCCACCACCACGCCTGGCACCTCTAAGACCTCGCGAAAGTAGGCCGCCTCGGCCCGTGCCAACCGCTCGGCCAACGCCGGCGGCAACAGCCGAGAAGGCGTGCGAATGTCGTAGGCGCGAAACATCGAGAGGTCGAGCGGCATGGAATGCCTCCTGACGACATCCTAACCAAGCCAGCCGTCCTTGAGAAGATGCGAGGGCAGATGGCTGCCGGTAATCCGACGGCTCAGTCCTTCACACCGAAGCTCTGCCAGGCTTCGGGCAGCGGCGCCGCCAATTCGATACGCTGGCCGGTGGTGGGATGGGTGACGGCCAGCCAGCGAGCGTGCAGGGCGATGCCGCTGGGAAAGCGGCGCTGGCTACCGTACTTCCGGTCGCCGAGGATCGGATGGCCGCGATCGGCAAACTGGAGCCGAATCTGATGCTTGCGTCCCGTTTCCAAGCTCACTTCCATCAGCGAGCCGCCGGAGACCTGCGACAACCGCCGGTAGGAGAGCCGGGCCTCCTTGGCCCCTGGCATGGTCGCGCCGACCACGTGCATCCGCCGGTGTCGCTCGTCTTGGGCCAGCCAATCGACCAGACTCCCGGCCGCCGGCTCGACGACGCCCTCCACCAGCGCCCAATAGCGTTTTTCGAGGGTTTGCGCGCGAAACTGGGCCGTCAGCCGGGCGGCGGCCTTCGAGGTGCGAGCCAACAGCACCACCCCGGTCACCGGGGCGTCGAGCCGGCTCACCACCCCCAGATAGACGTTGCCCGGCTTGCGGTATCGCCGCTTGACATACTCCTTGGCGAGCGAGAGAAGCGTGGGACGGTCACCCGGCGTGCCCATGGTGGGCAGTCCGGCCGGCTTGAGCACTGCCAGCAAGTGGTTGTCTTCGTAGAGCACGCCTAAGAGCATGGTCTTCATCCCCGATGCACGATAGCATACATTCAACGGTGCGTCAGCAAGCCCGTTGATTTGCCCATGAACCAGCCTTTACCCAAGCTCATGCTGGCCAGCCGGTCGCCGCGCCGCCGCCAGTTGTTGGCCGAGGCCGGCTATCCATTCGAGGTCTGCCCGCCCAGCGAGGCGGCGGAAGGTGGCCTTTGCGATCAAGAAAGCCCGCTGGAGTTGGTGTCGCGGCTGGCTTACCAAAAGGCGGCCGAGGTGGTGCGACGGATTTCCACCGGGCTGGTGCTCGGCTGCGACACGGTGGCCGAGTGCGACGGCCGAATCCTCGGCAAGCCTGAGGGGGAAGACCACGCTCGCACGATGTTGAAGCTCCTTAGCGGCCGCGAACACCGCGTGCTCAGCGGCTTATGTCTCTGGGAGGCGCCGGCCGGGCCGCCGCAGATTCGCGCAGCCGTCACGCACCTGCGGATGGAGCCGCTCTCAGATCACAAGCTCAACGAATATCTGGCCAGCGGCTTGTGGGAAGGTAAGGCTGGCGCGTTCGGATACCAAGACGGGATCGATTGGGTCCACGTAATCGCCGGGAGCGAGTCCAACGTGGTGGGGTTGCCGATGGAGTTGCTCGCTGAGATGATCGACGAGTGGCGGGCGGACCGCCGACGCGAGATATGAGCATCCACCATGCGAGCCGCCCGTCGAGCGGCTCTTGCCGGCCGGGCCCAGATTATTCACGCCACCGGATATGCGCCGCGCAGGGTGCGCAATCGCAACCCGAAGCGTAAGCGAGGCTCAGTCGTGTGGCTGGCCTCGCTTACGCTTCGGGTTGTGATGCGGCGGTGAATACTCCGGGCAAGCTACGACCGCGGCCTAACCGCCGACGGGCGGCTCTCTCCGGGAAAACGGTAGAACCCAGGAGCGAAGACTTACTTCGCCATGTCCTTCAGGCTGCGTAGGGCGCGAACCTTTACCTTGTTGTAGGCGGGCTTGGCGGGCCGGTCCTGCAACTCGCCGGTAAACGGATTCTTGACGCCCTTCTGCGCCGGTCGAGCCGGGACCTTCTTCTTCTCGATCTTCAACAGGCCCGGGATGGTGAACACGCCGGGATTGCGAAGGTTCTTGCGAATCTGTTCGGTCAACGCGTCCAACACGCTCGCCACCTGCTTCTTGCTCAGGTCGGTCGCATCGGCGATGTTTTGCAGGACTTCGGTCTTGCTGGGGGCTTTCTTGGCTGCTTTCGCCATCGGTAACTTCCTTCCCTGCGAGGGTACGTGGGTAAAAAAACCAGTCTGTCCATCAATGTCTGGACGTGATGATTTAAGTCGGTTCCGCGAAAAATGCAACCCGGAATTCGGTGAAATTCCGCGAATTCCGGCGAATTTTTGCCGCCAAGCGGCATTTTTCCGGGGTTTTCGGGCTATTTGGGGTCCGAGGGCGGCCGTGGAAGCCTTCTTTGAGCCAAAAAAACACGGCCTGGTACACGACCACAACCCGCCCAAACTGACACTG
>JAJYGU010000420.1 GCA_021784975.1 Planctomycetota bacterium | reverse complement strand
AGGCTCGGGCTGCGGATGGCTGCCCAGCGCAGCACGGCTTTCGAGTTCACCTTGTTGACGTTCTGTCCGCCCGGCCCGCCGCTTCGCGCATAACTGATTCTGAACTCACGCAGCGGAATCCGAAGGCTGGGGGTAACAATCAGCATGGCAGTTGGGGCGATTGAAAGTTGAGAGTCGAGAATCTGGAATGGAACACCACCGCCTGCTCTCAACTTTCAACTCTCAACCAGCGCCCGGTACACCTGCTTGGCGTGCTCCAACAACCAGCCGTAGTCGGCGGTTTCGATCTCTTCGCCCAGGAGCTCCACGTCGTAGTAGCCATCGTAGCCCGCGGCCTTTAAAGCCGCCACGATCTCGCTCAGCGGCACCCGCCCGTCACCAAGCCGGCAGCGATTCTGTTCCCCGTGTGGCGGTTGACGGGCATCCCCGAGCTGAACAAGCGCCAAATAGGGGACGAGCTCAGCCATGCGTTCCACCAGTCGCTCGCTCAGGCCCAGGTGATAGGTGTCCAACACCAGCTTGACTCGCGGATGGCCCACCGCGTCCAACAACGAGAGGGTGTCGTCAATGGTATTCAGGAAGGTCCATTCGCCGGCGCAGCCGGCGTGCATGGGTTCGACGGCCAAGGTCACGCCGAGCTCCGCCGCCCGCGGGGCCAGCTCGGCCAAAGCGCCGCGGAAGATCCGCCGCGCGTGGTTATAAGTATGGCCCGCCCGCGGGCCGCTGTAGACCACCAGGGTCTGGCCCTCCAGAGCCGCGGTGGTGGAGAGAGCCTCGGCGGCGTCCTCCACGCTCTCCCGATAGCTGCGGCCCTCGCTCCCGGTAAATCCTCCCGCCCACAAGAGGTGCGAAACCTTCATGCCCGCCTGTCGCAACAAATCCCGCGCCTTGCTCGGACCGCAGTCGGACAGCTTTTGCCTCCAGACGCCGATGGCCCGGATGCCGGCCGCAGTGTAGTGGGCCACGTCTTCGTCGAACGACCAGCGAAAGGTGGTCGTTTCGTTCATCGAGAGTTCCGACATCCGTGCTGGCTCCCCGATTGTTCCTCAATGCGTCAAGTCCCAGGCCGTTAGCCAGCGGGTTTCCACCGGCTCCAAGCCGAAGACGGCATGGAGCCGGGTTTGCATGTCGGGCATGTGTCCCGCGCCGTAGAAGATGGCGATGTTGCGTTTGCCGGCGGCGATCTCCCTCCGCAACGCCTTGATGACCACTTCGTTTCGCCCGGCGATCAAGGTCGAGCCCTTGGGGCCCTCCAGCGCGGCCAGCGAGTCGTCGTTCTCCAGAAACTGCGCGGCCATCAGCCGTTTCAGGGCCAGGGCCCGGTTCTTGTCCATGAGCGCCAGCAGCAGCCGGCCGCCGTGGACGGCATCCGAGGACGGGCTCTCGCGGGCCATCGCGTAGCCCATCATCCGCGCGAACATGCTCGTCAGGCTCTCGCCGCGCCGATCCATCGAGCGGGCGAACTCGTCCGGCGACATGTCGGCATGAATCATGTTCCTCCGAGTATAGTCGATGGCATTGAGTTGAAACTCCAGTCCCAGCAAGTCCTTCATGCCGTTTTGGGCTAATGAAAGCGGATTGTTGCCTCGCGGCTCCCCGGCCTTGGGGACTCTCCGGTTGGGCGCAGCCACCAACTCGTAGAGCACGGCCTCGTAAGAGGCCAATTCACGATTCAGTTGGGCGTAGTAACTCCTCTCGCCGATGTGCAGCACGCCCACCAGACTCACTGCCGGCCCCTGCGGCATGGTCGAACAACGGTAGCGAACAATGGCCGTTTCCAGCGCCACTGGCGACTGCTGCCGGTTGCAGGTTAGTCGAAGAAAGGAGGCCGTCGACCCAATGGCCTTGTGCCGAGCGGCCAAGTTCGCCTCCGCCGCCACGGCCGCGCCCCTCGCCAGCAGCAGGCCCGTCGCGGCTATTGTCGCGGCCCGGAAGAATACTTTGCCCTGACTTGCATGCCCAATCGGCCGAATCATCGCACGTGTTCCGATATCCGTAGATACGTTTTGGCGGGCCTGCCGCCCTCTGATGGTGTCAGCGGCGGCTGTCAATTATCCGGGAGGACTTGGAGGCCTGTTTGCCCAGTTGTCGTTGGTCAAACACAAGTATACTGGCTTTCTGGGCGACGGGAAATCGCAAAGCCAGCATATGGTCTTGTCCGCGACTGATAGTAGCATCCACAACTCTGTGGACTATAGAATGTGGACTCCCGAAGACAGCCGCAGTTGGAAAAAAGATACCTCACAAAATCCGTAATAAAGTCCCCTTGCATTTGTCGAAACAGAGTGCATACTTACGAATACCCACTGGGGCGAAAGCCCCGTGGCCGGGCTTCTGCAGGTTCCTGCCCCACCTGCGGAGGCCTTTTTTATTGGTGGCCGACGATCCGCTCCAGCAGGTTCCGTGGCGTGCCGATGTCGAGCACCTGCACTCGGCCCAAGTAGCGCTCCGCGCCCGCAACCAAGAAGCCAACCTTAGCGGCGACGAAGGTGCAGGTCACCGCTGCCCGGATCGTCTGGGCGGCGGCTTGCCCCGTGTCGCAGTCGAGACCGCTGGGCAGGTCGATGGCCAGTTTCGGCGCCGGCGAGGCATTGATCTGCTCGATCACCGCGGCGATGGGCGGCCGCGGTTCGCCGCGGGCACCGGTCCCCAACAGCGCGTCGACGATCCAACCCGCCCCTTCCAGCTTGCGGGCCAGTCGCGGGCAGTCATGCACCGGTCCAAACACTTCGATCGGAACGCCGGTCTTGGTGAGAATGTGATAATTTGCGCCGGCGTCGCCGGCGAGTTCTTCGGGCAATGCCCAGAGTAGCACGCGAACCGCGTGGCCGCGAAGGTCCAGGTGCCGGGCCGCCACAAAGCCGTCGCCGGCGTTGTTCCCCTTGCCGCAGCAGATGACCACCGGCCCGGCCAGACCCAAACCGCACAGTACGTCGGCCACGCCCCGCCCGGCATTCTCCATTAACATCAGCCCGGTGAAGCCGTACTCTTCAATCGCCAATCGGTCCACCTGCCGCGATTGTTCGCGGGTGAGAGCTAGCTGTGCCATCATCAAAGCCTCCGGTTTGTTGGGCCGTGTGCGAAGATATCGCTGTTGCGTTTCACGATAACGGGTATAATAGACCGATGCCTACAGTCTTGCGAGTAAGAGGCTATCGGTTTTTTTCAAGAGAAATGGTATGAGCGTTTCGGGTATTAAGCTCGAACCCCTGGCGACGTCGGTCTCGTTCAGCGAGAGTGCTCTTTGTGTCGCATTGGCTGACGGTAGGGAGGTCGTTGTTCCACTCGAATGGTTCCCATTGCTACGCGATGCCACCGAGGAGGAGCGCCGGAGTTGGCGGTTGATTGGAGGTGGCATTGGTATCCACTGGGAATCCCTCGACGAGGATATTTCGGTCGAAAGTCTCTTGGCATCAGCGTGAGGTCGGTTTGGAGATTGAGTTCATGCCCATCTACGAATACACCTGCAAACAGTGCGGCCACCAGTTCGAGGAACTGGTGCGGGCCGATGAACAGCCGGCCTGCCCGGCCTGTGGCCAACGTCGCTTGGAGCGGCAGTGGAGCGTGCCCGCCGCCCACGTCGCCCAATCCGGCCCCAAGGGCTGCCCGGCTGGCGGCGCCTGCAGTATGTCCTCCTGCTGCGGGGAGAGCTGCGGTCTCGGCGGTCCGATGTAGCCCGCCTCACGCGGGGACTGGCTCATTTTTCGGCCCTTGTCATCGAGTCCCTTGCCACGCGGCGAAGGCCGAAAAATGTGCCTGTCTCCTTGGGCCGAAGGGGGTAGTCCCTGCGAACGTTTACGCCAAGAAACGCCGACCGCCGGGCGGTCCCGGCGGTGCGGCACGGCTTCCCCCCTGTGCCGTCGGCGTCTTGGCAGCTTAGTGGAACAGGATCGCCCCGCCAGTCCAGGCCCCCGCCTCGAACAAGGCTGCCCGAATGCTCAGCGGCAGCGGATCAAGCTGATAGGGCGCACAGTCGCCGGGGCGGTAGTCGCCCAGGGCGTAAATACACTCGCCCGGCAGTTCCAAGCCCATCTCGTAGGGCAGAATGAAGAAGGTGCCGAAGAACCGTGCCCCCGACAAGATGGGCTGCACCCACGGGCCCCACATGTGTCCGTAGACTTCCAAGCTGGTGTCGTCGAAGTACAGCGGCTTGTGGCACAGGCTGGAGGCCGTCCAGGCAAAGGTGGTGGGGCACCAGCACCGCCCTTGGAAGACGTCGTTGCCCAACGGACAGTCTTGCGGCAAATCTCCGGCCTCGGGCGTAAGGTTGGTGGTCAGTTGGCCAATCTTTTTCAGGTCCTTCGGCGAAGGGCAGGTCTCCTTCAACTGATGTTCTCGGGCGATCGTCTCTTGTTCGAGGAGCGGCTGCCGGACCTCGGATTTCTTGGAACGCGTCTCCGTCGGCGGCAGGTATGGCGGGGGCGATAGGCCCGGCTCCTCCGCTTGGCTCGGCGGCGGAGCTGCCGGAACCTCGCCCGGCAGTACCGGCGGCAGCACCGGCAATCGCCCCGCCCCCTTGGGCCCGGCAGGCAGCGGTTGTTCCAGCGCAGGCCCGCTCGGCGCGGCTTCTCCCAGCGTCGTCGCGCTCGGCGCCGGCTGTAGCGCTCCGATGATGGGCTCGGCCGGGGCCGGCATAACCCTCTTGTCGCCGAACTGATTGCGCAGGGCGCGGGTGGTGGTCTCCACCGCCCGCGCAATTGGACGAGCCGCCGTCCGCAACGGATGTCGCAGTCCCGGCCGCATCGGCCCAACGACCACATCCGCCGGCATCTCCGACTGCGGGCCTACAGATTGCATCGGCCCGCTGGGAACATTTGCCGGCACCGCGCACTGGGCTTGGACCACCGCCCGGTCCACATGGTCATCGGCCTGTTGCGGGCGTGGCGGCAGCCACTTGAGTTTGGCGCCGTTCTTGCCGGTGCTGGAATCGCTCAATCGCGGCGTTGGCGGAGTCGCATCGGGTGGGACGTCCGCCAGCGATTTGCCGTTGAGCGCTGCGATCAAGAACAAGCTTAGCCCGGCGGTCAACGCCCAACGCCAGGCTCGGGTGCTACCTCCACCCGGGCCATGGGCATGCGCCGTGGACGAAGCCGACAGCATGGCCGGGCAAGCGTCGCCACGGCCCCCATCAATCCAACTCCGACGGGCCGGCCCGGTCCAGATTATTTGTGGAACCGCAGCGGTCGCCGAGTACGCAGAGGAAAGCGTGGAGATTTCCCAATGCGCACCGTAACGCCCTGTGCCGGCGGGGATGGTCGATTCCTTGTCACAAGTGCCCGCTCCCGATGCACTTCTCTGCGTCCTCCGCG